>JAIBCZ010000197.1 GCA_024679645.1 Amphritea sp. | reverse complement strand
TTTGCCCAGGTTGGCTGCGTCGGCATCGAACTTTGCCTGGCGTAACTCATCCTCAATCAAAGAGCGAATAGTGTTTTCTTTACGTAGCTCTTTGTTGACGACAGAAAGCGTGTGGGTGCGTTCGTGAACCCTAAGCTCCAGGTTTTCGTTGGTTTCCTGTAGCAGGTGTTCAGCTTTGCGCCGCTCAGTAATATCCTGATACAGCGTAAAGTAACCAAGAATTTCTTTGGCTTCGTTAAAGTGCGGTATATAGGTTACTTCTGCATACCGTACCTGGCCATCTGTTGATGGAAGTTCGGTTTCAAAGCGTTGTCGCTCACCTTGAAGAACTCTGCTGATATAGGGTTTTCGTATCTCGAACTCTTGTTCCGACAAGGTCTCTTTGCTGGGTGTGCCAGCGATGTTATGTCGGTCCAGGCCAAAGGTGCGGGCATAGGCTTTATTGACAAAACGGAAATTGCGATCTGTGTCGAGGAAGGCGATCAAAACCGGTACATTATCAGTATAGTTGCGGACATTTTGTTCGCTTTCTCGTAGCGCCTCCTGTACCCGCTTATGTTCGGTAATATCCATGTAAGTGTTAACAAAGCCACCGTTCGGCATTCTGTTGCCCTTAACTTCCAGTACTGAGCCGTCCATTCTGTATCGCTCATAGGAGTGGGCTTTGCCTTCTCTGAGTATGTTGAGGCGGCTCTCGACGTGCTCGTTAACCTCACCTTCACCGTACTCGCCCTTGGTGGCGTTATAGCGAAAGATCTCTTCTATCGGCCGGCCTACGCATACCAGTCCTTCGGGGTACTCAAACATATCGATATAGCGTCGATTCCAGGCAACAAGCCGCATCTGCTGGTCGACTACACTGATGCCCATAGTAATGTTTTCGATAGTTGACTGCAGCAGAGACCGGTTAAACCGCAGTGCCTGTGAGGCTTCGTCCACAATGGTCACGACATCGCCGATCTGCATATCTTTGCCCCGCAGGGTTGAAGCAAGCACGATACGGGCGGAAGATGCGCCAATAACACCGGCAAGTAAACGTTCGGTGAATTGAATGAGTTCTGAGCTGGCTTTATCGCCTGAGAGCAGGGGCTCAAGGCCTGCTTTGAGGGCGAAGCCGGTAAAGGCATGCTGTGTTCTGCTAATGCCGAGGAAACGTTCTGTCAGAATTTGTAGATCGCCTACTGTTGCATGGCTGAACACTTTAGACGGTTCTGATAAATCTTTATTGTAAACGTCGACAAAAGCGCTGGCTTGAATTCGATCAATCAGCCTTTGGGGGCTGTATCGTGATATCAGGAAATACAGCAATGCGTTGACGGATACGCTCCAGAATGCACCGTGAGTAAGGGGGTCCATTTTAGGCAGACCGAACAATTGTGTTGGCTTTAGCAGATCAGAACCAAACAGGCCCGCTTCAAGGAAGGACGCAGGCATTAAGCCGGCATTGGCCATGGTGGGGAATACAAGTGTATAAAGCCAGATTAGAAAGCCTGCAGTCAGACCTGCCAGAACACCGTAGCGGGAACCTGTTTTCCAGTAAACGCCGCCGAGTAATCCGGGCAGGAACTGGGCGGAAGCAACAAAGGCTAGCAGACCAAAGGAGGCGAGGCTGCCCTGATCACCCAGGATTCGGTAGTAGAAGTAGGCCAGGATCATCAGGCAAATAATGGTGATGCGTCTGACTCTGAGGAGCATTGCTCCCAGATCTTTGTTTTTTGAGAGTTTTAGCCATGAAACCCTGAGTAGCAATGGCATAACGATGTCGTTACAGACCATGGTTGATAGGGTGATTGAGGCAACAATTACCATGCTGGTTGCGGCAGACAGGCCGCCAATAAATGCAAAAGTAGCCAGGTCTTTGTAGCCTTCTTGCAGAGGAAGCATGAGTACAAAGGTGTCAGCATCGACGGTATTGGCGTCGAAGTATGTCATTCCTGCGGTAGCTATAGGGAGAACAAACAGGGATAACAGCAGTATATAAAGAGGAAATATCCAGCGGGCGGTTTTTAAATGCTCGAGGTTCGTATTTTCCACGATGGTTACGTGAAACTGACGGGGAAGGCAGAGGATTGCAGCACATGCCAGCAGAATTTCAGTCAGGAAGCTGTTGCCCAGGAAAGTCTCGTTCAGAGGGTTGCTGAAGTTTGCGTTGTTGTGAAGTTGGCTGCGGATGTTGTCAATCAGATCTGGTACGCCGTCAAAAATATGAAAGGTAACCATCAGGCCGACGGCCAGAAAAGCGGTGAGTTTGATAATGGACTCGAAGGCTATTGCGAGCACCATGCCTTCATGGTGCTCGGTTGCGTCTATATGGCGAGTACCAAAGAGAATGGTAAAGACGGCCATGACCAGTGCGACGAATAGCGCTGTGTCACTACCCTTGCTGAGTGCTTCGGTTGCTCCCGGTGCGATTGCGTCATAGCTGATAGCGACCGCTTTGAGCTGCATGGCGATGTAGGGAATAGTGCCGAATACCGCAATAACCGTTACTAATACGGCCAATGCCTGGCTTTTGCCGTAGCGGGATGAAAGAAAGTCAGCGATGGAAGTAGTGTTCTGTTGCTTGCTGACAAGGATGATTTTTTCAATGATGCGCCAGCCAAAGATAAATACGATAGCAGGTCCCAGGTAGGTCGCGAGAAATTCCCAGCCGCTGACCGAGGCGCGACCGACGGCGCCATAGAATGTCCAGGATGAACAATAGATAGCCAGAGATAGCGAATAGATGACAGGGTTGTTGGCGTATGAGCGTCCCTTAGTGCTACGGTCGCCGAAATAGGCGATGGCAAATAGCAGGCCGACATAGGCCAGAGATATAAGAATGATTGAGCCGCCGGAAAGCATAGTAAGGCTACCGTTGTTACTTTGGTGGAAGGTCTAGTGTACCTGAACTAAACCTAACTTCCCTACAGCTCTTATACCTTTGTCTAGCGCTTTGAGTTTTAACGGTTTTTTATGAATGGCTGGATGTCGCGGAGGGCTTGGGCTGCGGCGGTTTTACCTGTAGTTAAGGGGTGTGGGTCAGACCAAAGTAGGGGATTTGTTTGCCAAGGCAGTTTGTTAAATTCTATCTGTCCACAACTTTTACTTAACCTAATAACAAAAAATAAGGATGGTGCCAATGTCTACCCAAGACAATGCTTCGGCCTACTGGTCCGAAAACCTCCGCATTATCACTACTTACCTCTCTGTATGGTTTGTCGTGTCTTATGTGTGTGGGATCTTGCTTGTTGATACCCTGGATGCAATTCCGTTTTTCGGCTTCTCGCTGGGTTTCTGGATCGCTCAACAGGGCTCAATCTTCATCTATGTTGCTCTGATCTGGATGTATGTAGCCAGCATGAACAAACTAGATGAAAAATACGACGTTCACGAATAAGAACAATAAGAATTGAACTGAGGAAAATTATATGAGTCTTGATCTACTTACTTACCTGTTTATAGGGGGATCTTTTGTCCTCTATATCGGTATCGCTATCTGGGCCCGTGCCGGGTCAACAAAAGAATTTTACGTAGCGGGCGGTGGTGTACACCCAGTCGCAAACGGTATGGCAACTGCTGCAGACTGGATGTCAGCTGCTTCCTTTATCTCCCTTGCGGGTCTGGTGTCTTTCATCGGTCGTGATGGTGCGGCTTACCTGATGGGCTGGACTGGTGGTTACGTGCTGCTGGCGATGCTGCTTGCTCCTTACCTGCGTAAGTTTGGTAAGTTTACGATTCCTGATTTTGTTGGTGATCGTTACTACTCCAAAACGGCGCGCCTTATTGCGATTATCTGTACTATCGTAATCTCCTTTACCTACGTTGCGGGTCAGATGCGTGGTGTTGGTATCGTATTCTCTCGTTACCTGCACGTTGATATCAACACAGGTGTTGTTATCGGTATGGCAATCGTATTCTTCTACGCTGTATTGGGTGGAATGAAAGGTATTACCTATACTCAGGTAGCTCAGTACTGTGTACTGATTCTGGCGTTCATGGTTCCAGCAATCTTCATGTCTATGCAGGTTACTGGTCACTTCCTGCCACAGGTTGGTTTGGGTGCGACGCTGGATTCTGGCTTGTCAGTTTTGGCAACCCTGGATAAATTATCGATTGATTTAGGTTTTGCTGAATATACGGCAGGCAAAAAATCAACTGTTGATATCTTCTGTCTGACAGCGGCTCTGATGGCTGGTACTGCAGGTCTGCCACACGTAATCGTTCGTTTCTTCACGGTTCCTCGTGTAAAAGATGCGCGTACTTCTGCTGGTTGGGCCCTGATCTTTATCGCTATCCTGTACACAACTGTACCAGGTGTTGCTGGTTTCGGTCGTGTAAACCTGATTCAGACTATTAACGGTGCTGATAATGCGGGTACTTCTTATGAGACTATGCCTACCTGGTTCAAGAACTGGGAAAATGCGGGTCTGTTAGGATGGCACGATTATAACGGTGACGGCAAGGTTCAGTATGCTGCTGGTGCGGCGTTTAACGGCGCTAAAGGTAAGCCTGCTTACGATGGCGATGCTCGTGGTGAGCACGGTGAGCGTGCGGTAACTAACGCACATGCAAATCCTACTGCTAAGCCAGGTGTTCCGTTTGCCAACGAAGTATATGTTGACCGTGACATCATGGTATTGGCTAACCCTGAGATCGCTCAGTTGCCTAACTGGGTA
>JAIBCZ010000284.1 GCA_024679645.1 Amphritea sp. | reverse complement strand
GTGCAGACAGTTACCACCGAAATACCACAGCAGGTCTCGTGCAATCAGGTGGGCCAGTTGTGGGTACATGCGAAAAGCTTTATCGAGAAACTCCTCTCCATCTACATAGACATGCTCTACACCATTTTCAAAGTCATGGATCAGCTGCTGAAAATTGAGAATAAACTGCTCCTCTTCCGCAGTAATATCTTCCAGTGTGAAAGGTTCCTGCTTAATGAAGTTGTTATAGGCGATTTTCAGAAAATTGAGGTGGTGTAATTGGTACGCTGTCATATTGGTCCGGGAGTAATGTAATATTCTTGAAAGTGCTAGTTTAACTTAGAACTTAGCGCTAGTAACTGTTGAAATCATAACCTGCTGCCCCAATGTTAAGAGTTCGATTCAAACCACTCCCTCACTAGCAATCATAGGAAAATGCATGACGACTGCGCTCTCTATAACTGACCTGCGCAAGGTCTATGGCAACGGCTTCGAAGCCTTGAAGGGAATTTCCTTTGATGTTCAGGAAGGTGATTTTTTTGCGTTACTTGGGCCCAATGGAGCAGGTAAATCAACAACCTTAGGTATTGTTTCCTCACTGGTCAATAAAACCTCGGGGCAGGTAACCGTGTTTGGCCACAACCTGGATAAAGATGCGAGCAAGGCGAAGTGTGAGCTGGGAGTGGTTCCCCAGGAATTTAATTTTAATATGTTTGAGAAAGTAGCGGATATTCTGATAACTCAGGCGGGCTACTATGGGATTCCTGCCGGAGAAGCACAACAGCGCTGCGAGTTTTATCTGCGAAAGCTAGGGTTGTGGGAGAAACGCAACGAACCCTCACGCAGCCTTTCCGGGGGAATGAAGCGGCGATTAATGATTGCCCGTGCGCTGATGCATGAACCGCGCTTACTGATTCTCGATGAGCCGACTGCGGGAGTGGATATTGAACTACGCCGATCAATGTGGGAATTTCTGAAAGAGATTAATGCCGAAGGAACGACGATTATCCTCACCACTCATTACCTGGAAGAGGCAGAAAGCCTGTGCCGTAATATCGGTATTATCGATCAGGGGGTTATTGTTAAGAACACCAGCATGCGTGATCTGTTACAGCAGCTGAATACAGAGTCGTTTATCATGGATATCAGTCCGGTACAGGCTGAGTGTCCGCGTGTCGATGGTTATCAGGTGACAATGGAGGGTGATCATACTTTGCTGGTAGAGGTCGAAAAATCCCAGAGTTTGAATCCGGTTTTTGCTCAGCTATCAGAACAGGGCGTTGAAGTGACGAGCATGCGAAATAAGAGTAATCGTCTGGAAGAGCTGTTTGTCTCTCTGGTCGATAAAACACTTGAAGAGAATACAGCGGGAGGCCCGTCAAATGACTAACAGACAACTGTTTATCGCCTTCTGGACCATCCTTGTGAAAGAGGTACGCCGTTTTACTCGTATTTGGGCGCAGACACTGTTACCGCCAGCGATCACCATGACGTTGTATTTTATTATTTTTGGTAATCTGATCGGTTCCCGAATTGGCCAGATGGGCGGCTTTAATTATATGGAGTTTATTGTGCCCGGCCTGATTATGATGTCGGTTATCACTAACTCTTATGGGAATGTTGTTTCCTCTTTTTATAGCACTAAATTTCAGCGACATATCGAAGAGTTACTGGTCTCACCAACCCCCAACTGGATTATTCTGGCTGGTTATGTGATTGGCGGATCGGTACGAGGTTTGCTGGTTGGTTTGATGGTGACGCTGTTATCGATGTTCTTTACGGATCTGCAGATCCATAATTTATGGGTGATTACATCGATTGTCTGTCTGACCGCTATCCTGTTTTCACTGGGAGGCTTTATCAATGCAGTTTATGCCAATAGTTTTGATCATATAGCGATTATCCCAACCTTTGTACTGACGCCGCTGACATATCTGGGGGGTGTCTTTTACTCTATTACTTTGCTGCCTGAGTTTTGGCAAAATGTCTCTCAGATCAATCCCATTCTCTATATGGTTAATACTTTCCGTTACGGTATTCTGGGTGTCAGTGATATAGATATAGGATTTGCCTACGGTATGATCATCGGTGTCATCGTAATATTGTTTAGTTATTCAATGCATCTGCTGAATACCGGTAAAGGTATTCGACAGTAAGAACGGAGGTAGCATGAAAGAGAGTCAGACCGCTTTGGAACATGCGCCTTTAGGTGCAGATACCGAGTATGTTAATCAATATGATGCAGCACTGCTGTACCCCATTGCCCGGGATCTGAATTGGAAAGCACAGGGTGTTATACGTAGTGAGCTGCCGTTTCAGGGTAGCGATATATGGAACGCTTATGAAGTGTCCTGGCTGAACGATAAGGGTAAGCCGATTGTTCGACTGGCTGAGTTTCGTTTTTCCGCGGCGAGTCACAATATTGTTGAGTCAAAGTCATTTAAACTCTACCTTAACTCCTTCAACCT
>JAIBCZ010000054.1 GCA_024679645.1 Amphritea sp. | reverse complement strand
TTTGCTGTCAATTGCTCACGTACCAGACCAGACCGAGATACCAATTGATACTGGGCCCGTTGCATCAACGGCGCATTACTTACTAATGTCAGATCCGGGATACGACGGATATTAGCCGGATAATCCATTGGCGCATCCAACCCATAGCGCCAGGGCTGACCTGTCGCCTCCATCACAATCTGATAACGGTACGCCTGACCACTGATAGAGATCTCTGGATCAGGAAGCGTTACCGCTTGTTGATCAGAACGTGTCCAGCGGCGGCCATCGAAGCGATCATAGGTCAGCCCCCGCCAATAGCGTTGATTTTCCGGGGGGGGTAAACCTTCAAAATCAGCTCTGAAAGCGATCTCAGCTGAACGGGTTAATTTACTTACATCCCCAGGCGACATTGAGTCAGACAGACCTGTAAAGCTCTGACCTGTATTCATATCAACCTGCCACAAAGGCCCGATTCTGGGAAAAATGAGAAACAACACCAACATTATCGGCAACGCCTGCATATATAGCGTGAAAGCATGCTTTAGAGGACGCCAGATATCGCTGTTCTGCTGGCTACGATAAACGGTATTCAGGCAAGCGGTGACGACGATTAAACACAACAATGCATAGAGCGCCATGGGAATCGACTGATGAAACAGAAAACTACAGGCGGTCAACAGGAAAGCGACATAGAGCACCACTAAAGCATCTCGCCGGTGATACATCTCGGTCAGTTTTAGCAGAAAAGCGGACACCAGTAATCCCACTGTCACCGCCATTGTCGAACCACTTCGCAACTCAAACAACAGCCCAATAAGCACCGCTAGCAATAAGCCAAAGCGGACACTCCAGTGAGGGAAATTCCAGCGACCACTGTGCACCATCAGACGCCATCCCACCGTCAGAAAGGCCAACAGGTACAGCCAGGCCGGCAACACCGAAGCAAACGGAATGGTCACTAAAAGGATACTGACCAGCAGCCAAACCATGCTGCTACGCGTCAGTTGAAACAAAGGTTTCACGAGTGCTGCTCCGCACTACCACTATCGCTAGCGGCCTCCAGACCGAAGCAGGCCAGCGCTTCAAGCACCTGAAGCCGGTGCATCTCACCCCTGTCAGGTGAAATTTCTATACCCGGTAACAACAAACCATATTTCTCACCCCGACGATGTAACTGTAAAGCCCACCAGGTAAGCCTTGATAAGCGCGCTTCCTGCTCCAATTCAGGCCAAAACTGCCAGCTTAACCAGCGTTGATTATCACTCAACTCAACAAAGTGCTTTGCATACATTCCCTGGCCACGGGCGTAATTTTTCCAGGCTACCCGCTTCAAAGACATACCAGGCTGATATTGTTCCAAGCCTGCAAACTCTTCAGCTCCAGAGTGCTCTGCAGAACGCGCCAGAGTCTGTTCACCTGATCCAGATCCAGTCAGATCAGGCAGAGAGCCGCCCGCCACAGGCCGCGGGTAAACCACCCCCTGAAGATCTACCTGTATCCAGGTCCAGGCTCTAAACAGACCTAACGGATAAAACGTTTCAATCAACATGGGCGCTGCCCGTAAGAGGCCGCGGCACTCAGCAGGCTGATAGAGACTAAGACTGAACTGTCTATCCTCAAGCAGATCCACAGCACAACCCTCTCCCTCGGCTAAACGTAGTTGAATACTTTCATATTGACGAGTGCCACTGGCAGACAGCATCAGATCAAAAGCAACCTGTTCCCCAGCAAAACAGGCGTGTGCACGAAGAAAATGAATTCCGATACCTGACAGGTTCGCGTAGGTGTGCAAAATAGCCACGATAAACAGGCTACCCAGCAGAAAAGTGACAGCAAACATCAGATTGTTCTGATAGTTAATCGCCAGCAGTAGCATAACCAGTAACAGCAGCAGAAAGAAAAATCCGGCTCGCGAGGGTAAAATATAGATACGCCGCTGACTCAGCGTCAGTTGTTTTAGCCGCGGACTACGACGCAAGCTCCAGTCTAAAAAGCCCCGTTTCAAACGTTGTCGAAAAGCACCCAGCCCCGTTCTTATATCAGCTTTGATCATATTAAGGGCCTCAGGCTACCACATCCACCTGACTCAACATCTGTTGCACCAAAGAGTTTGCGCCAAAACCGCCGATATCTTCCGCCGCACGCAAGCGGTGCCCGGTAACCGGCCCCAGAAGCTGTTGCAGGTCTTCCGGAATTACATAATCTCGGCCTTCGATATAGGCCCAACTGCGACTGGCACTGAGTAACGCCAGCGCCCCACGCGGAGAGATACCAAAACTGAATTCAGGCGCCTGACGACTGTAGGCTATCAACCGTTGAAGATAATCAAGAATACTGTCCGATACTTTGACAGCGGCACAAGCAGCCGCTATCCGCTTCAATTCAATATCGGTGATAATGGGAGACAGCTCTCTAAGCCGGTCGCGGGGATCACCGCCCTTCAAAAGCTCCCGTTCAGCCTTACCATCGGGATAGCCGAGTTCAATCCGCATCAGGAAACGATCTAGCTGAGACTCAGGCAGAGGGAAGGTTCCCTGCTGAGTGACCGGATTCTGTGTCGCTATGACAAAAAAGGGATGCGGCAGTGGGTGAGTCTGGCCATCAATACTGACTCTCGCCTCTTCCATCGCCTCCAGTAATGCTGACTGGGTTTTTGGGGTTGTTCGGTTAACTTCATCTGCCAGCAGCAACTGTGTGAAAATCGGCCCCGGATGAAACCGGAAAGCACTACTGGATGGTTCAAATATGCTGACACCTAGAATATCTGCCGGCAACATATCGCTGGTAAACTGTAAACGCTGATAATCTAATCCCAGTACCTTAGCTAATGCATGGGCCAAAGTCGTTTTACCCATTCCCGGCAGGTCTTCAATCAACAAGTGTCCCTGGCTAAAGATACAGGTGAGGGCTAGTTTTACCTGTTCCTGTTTGCCATAAAGCACTTTGGATATTTCTGTTATAGCGGATTCAATCGGCTCTCTCATCTGCACTCACTGGAGGGTAATGGGTGTATCGCTCCAGTATATATGCAGCGAGATCAAAGATGTTAGGCCAGAGACAAACAAAAAAAGGCGCTGAGCGCCTTTTTTTATGATACCGAATCAATTAATTAGTGGTGATGACCGCCAGCCCCGTGGGCGTGGCCATGTTCCAGCTCTTCTTCAGATGCATCACGCACCTCAACCACCTCAACATCAAACTTTAATGTCTGATCAGCCAATGGATGGTTACCATCAACAATAACGCTCTCTTCAGTCACAGCAGTCACAACAACAGGCTGTTGTCCCCAGGCAGTCTGTGCCATAAAGCGCATACCGACTTCAATCGCCTCAACACCTTCAAACGCTGCACGATCCACTTCTTGAATAAGCTCTTCGTTTAGCTCGCCGTAACCCTCTTCCGGTGAAACTTCAACATTGATCTTGTCACCCGCTTGCTTACCCAATAGCTCTTTTTCCAGACCCGGAACAATGTTTCCTTTGCCGTGAAGATATGCCAGTGGCTCACCGCCGTCTGATGAGTCCATTACTTCATCATCAAGGTTAGTCAGGGTGTAGTGAATCAGGACAATTTTATTGTCAGCTATTTGCATTGTTCAGACCTCAATAGGATAAGACGTTAACAGCGCTGCTGACAGAGGCCTAGATTAGTGAATTATTTCTAATCTGGGGGTGAGTCAAAATATATCAACCCCTGTTTAAAATTTATCCCTGCTGCAGACCTTCAAATAAGCTGTTTACCAGCGAAGCGGCTGGAACAGATCGGCAACCGGTACGATTCTGGCCGCTCCAGAGAGGTGAAAAATCACCGATTCCTTGCTGTTCAGCGGCGGTTCGCAATGGACCAATAGCTCCGGTAGCCAAAGGAAATGGCGGAGGCGCTTCTGCCATCGCCCCTAATTCTGACATCACCCGGTTTACAACTCCCCGGGCAGGCCCACCTGAGAATAAATTTGTCAGTGCTGTCGGACTTTCAACGTCCAGTAATACCTGACGATGGATGTCGCTGACTCGAGATTCATCACACAGCAGGAACACCGTGCCCAACTGCACACCTGCGGCGCCCAACGATAAGGCCGCCTTGATGCCAGTTCTATCCGCAATCCCGCCAGCAGCGATCACCGGCAGGTCCGTAGCAGCAACAATCTGCGGCACAAGCGCCATGGTTCCTAACTGAGTATTCAGGTCGGTATTCAGGAAAAAACCCCGATGGCCACCGGCTTCTAATCCCTGTGCAATAATCCCATCGATTCCCTGCTCTTCCAGCCAACGGGCTTCGGCTACGGTTGTTGCGCTGGAGAGGATTTTACAGCCGCAGTCGCGCACACGCTGAAGCAAGTCAGGCTTCGGTAAGCCAAAATGAAAACTGACTACGGCTGGAGGATAGGCTTCGAGGACCTCTGCCATTTTATGATCAAAGGGATTGCGGGATACACCGGGGGGAATCTGGCCAGGATCAATACCATGTTCATGATAGTAAGGCTGTAGACACGCACGCCACTGCTGCTCACGGTTCAGATCATAAGTTGGCATGGTATGAGAAAAGAAATTAAGATTTACGGGCTTATCTGTAACCGTACGAATATTCTCTAACTCAGCTCGAAGCTGATCCGGCGTTAGCATTGCACAAGGTAAAGACCCTAACCCACCCGCTTCCGAAACAGCGATCGCCATAGCAACATCCTGAGCACCCGCCATCGGTGCCTGAATCAATGGCAAGTCGATGCCAAACAGCTCTTCAATCCGCACGTGCCTACTCCTCACTTCCTAGTTTTCGGCCAGGGCCAGCCGCGCCCCCAGATATACCAGTACGGCACCACAAATCCCATTAATACCCCGGCTGACAAATGGCCGTTGAAGCCACTGGCGTGCCCGATTTACAGCTAACGCCAACGAACACTGCCATAACATCGCGATGCAGAAATGCACCCCTGCCAACCCCAACGATTGAATAAGAGCAGAACCGGTGGGATCAATAAACTGCGGTAAAAAGGCCATATAAAACAACGCCGTTTTCGGGTTAAGTGCATTTGAAAGAAACCCTTCCCGGAGTGAGCGTTTCAGTATAAAGCCACTCTCTTTAGCCTCAGGTAATGTGAAAACCCCCTGTCCTTTGAATAACGCACGTAAACTGCACAACCCTAACCAGATAAGATACCCCGCACCGATCAGTTTCAGAATCTGAAAAGCATAAGCCGACTGCAGCAAGATAACCGATATCCCCAACGCTGAAACAGCCGCATGAAGAAACAAACCACTGCAGATTCCGGTACTGGTAGCAAAACCATCTTTCCAGCCGCCCCGGGCACTATTTCGAATAGTCACCATTGTATCGACCCCTGGCGTCAGGGTCAGCAACGATATCGCCACCAAAAAAGTTAGAAACAGCTGCGTATCCATAATCCAGTCCCAATAAACTAATATGTTCTTACAAACGTAATTTGCACACAAAAGGCATAATCATACCTGATTTGCGCGGCGCTGAAGTAGGTAATAACGACCAGTGACCACCAGCATTATCCCCCCCAGCACGAACAGAGAAGCAATCATTAGCCGCATAGAGATCACTTCATCGGTAAAGATCACTCCACCAAGAGCAGCGATGACTGGGACCAGTAATTGTAAAACAGCAGCCTGTATGGCAGATAATCCGCTCAAGGCCCGGTACCATATTGCATAACCCACTCCTGAAGCGATAGCCCCAGATAAAACAGCCAACAGAACGCCTTCAGACGTCAGGTAAATATCTCCGGCAAGCAGTATTACAATCAGCGTAATCGCAACAAAGGGTAGCGTTCTGAAAAAATTAAAATGGGTATCAGATAGTGGAGTTTCAGACCCCCGACCCATTAAAGTATATCCCCCCCAGGCGATACCTGACGCGGTCATCAATAGAAACCCCCACAATCCAGGGGTGCTGATCACAGGTGCAAGCAGATAAACAAAACCACTAAACGCCAAAAATAAACCCAGCCATTCAACCCACAGCAATCTATTTCCCTTAAAGAGACTAACCAGAATCATGGTTATCTGTACTGTGCCAAATAAGATTAACGCGCCTGTACCGGTATCCAGACTGAGATACGCATATGAGAAAGACAGCGCATAGATAAACAACATAACCGCGGCACGCCAACTACCTCGACCACTCCCATCAGGGCACTTCACTCTATGCGACTGGCGCAGATACCAAAGCAGCGATAACACAACAATGCCTGACAGCAAACGGATAATGGTAAAACTACCCGCGTCGATGCTTTGCTCTCCCAAAGCCAGACGACAAAGTACAGAATTACCCGCAAACGCCAGCAACGCAAACCCTGTAAACAAAGCGGTAGATACAACAGAATGCAAGTTCATCAATGCTTACCCTTTTTATAATCTTTCGTATCTGACTGATAAGCACGTCCCAATTGCCAGAGCATCAACGCCGCGCCACAACCACCGGAACCTAATATCATGGTCATAATCATTATCTGGTAGCGCACCGCAATGAGGGGCGAGACCCCGGACAGAATCTGCCCGGTCATCATTCCTGGTAAAGAGACCAAACCTACCGCCAGCAAGCTGTTAATCTGAGGTATCATCGATGCTTGAAAGGCCGTAAGTCTGGCTTTAGGCTCGGGCTTACCCTCTTCAAGCTCTGCCTGATATCGCTCAGTTGCCAGGCTAATAGCATTCATCGTGTTGGCAAAATACATACCGGCAAGGGGAATAACGATTCTCGGCTCATACCAACTTTCCACACCGATCACCAAGACCAGAGAAATAAACAGGTGCAATCCTGCAGAACTGGCCAGTGCAATCAGCGCAGGCTTCAAATAGCTGCGCTGGTGCCCCACCGGGCGAAGCGCAATCCAACTGGCTATACAGACCATCATTACCAGCACCGTAGCTGTAATCCAGGGTGATGGATTCTCAAACAGAGCTACCAATACGTAGCCCACAGCTATCAACTGTAGCGTCATCCGGGCGGCAGATAACAACACTTCAGAGGCTTTACCAGACCAGCGCGCGTAGACAATGGCAATCAACACCACCGGAATTGCACACCAGACAAGTGACAACCATGAAATAACCTGCATTCAGACGTTCCTCTTTTCACCGGAATACATTCATACCAGAGTTGTATGTCATTCAGGTTTAAGTATCCATACCGATAAAGCCACCGGATTGATGTGCCCAAAGGTGAGCATAGATCCCTCCCTGACTGATCAGTTCATGGTGTGAGCCTTGCTCTACGATCTGCCCCTGATCCATCACAATTAATCTATCCATTGCTGCAATGGTCGAGAGTCGATGGGCAATAGCAATAACTGTTTTACCCGGCATCAGATTAGACAAGCCTCGCTGGATGTCCGCTTCCACTTCTGAATCCAACGCCGAAGTGGCTTCATCCAGAATCAGAATCGGGGCATCTTTTAATATCACCCGGGCTATAGCAATCCGCTGACGCTGCCCACCGGAAAGTTTCACCCCCCGTTCTCCTACCTGAGCATCATAGCCGGTCCGCCCTTCCGGATCACTCAAGCCAAGAATAAATTCATGGGCTTCTGCTCTAGCCGCAGCGGCCAGCATCTCAGACTCTGACGCATCCGGATGGCCGTAAAGAATATTATCTCTCACACTACGATGAAGCAGTGACGTATCCTGGGTCACCATCCCTATTTGACTACGTAAACTCTCCTGTTGAACCTGCCTGATATCTTGCTCATCAATGGTAATGCGGCCACCTGCCAGATCATGAAAACGTAGTAACAGGTTCACCAGCGTCGATTTACCCGCCCCCGAACGCCCCACAACGCCAACCTTCTCACCGGGCTTGATGTCAAGATTCAGGTGCTCCATTACGCCTTCTGTCTTGCCATAGTGAAATGAAACATCTTCAAACCGAATTGCTCCGCTATCGACAACCAACGCTTTCGCTTCATCCCGATCGGTCACTTCGAGCGGCTGAGACAGTGTGTTCATACCATCATTGACGGTGCCAATATTCTCAAACAGCATGCTCACTTCCCACATAATCCATTGAGACATACCGTTCAATCGAAGTGCCAGACTAATCGCAATAGCGATCGCCCCGACGCTCACCAGACTGAAACTCCAAAGGTAGATGGAAACACCAGTAATAATAAAAACCAGGAGGTAGTTAAGACACTGGACCATCACATTCAAGCCCGTTGCTAAGCGCATCTGGCGATATACGGTATGCAGAAAACCGTCCATACTCTCGCGGGCATATTCTGATTCCCGCTGACTATGAGAAAACAACTTTACCGTGGAGATATTGGTGTAACTATCGACGACTCTGCCGGTCATGGATGACCGGGCATCGGCCTGCGCCGCGGAGATATCCCGTAACCGGGGAACGAAATACCACATAATCAACACATAAACCGCTAGCCACCCCAACAATGGCAACATCAGTCGGATATCCGATTGCGCTACCAGCACCAGCATCGATAGAAAATAAACTGTTATATACACCAGTACATCAAGCAATTTCATCACCGCTTCACGCACAGCCAGTGACGTTTGCATCACTTTAGTCGCAATCCGCCCGGCAAAATCATTCTGATAGAATGAAAGACTCTGTCGTAACAAGTAGCGGTGCGCCAACCATCGAATCGACATGGGGAAGTTCCCCAGCAATACCTGGTGAACAACCAGCGAGTGAAGCACAACTAACGCAGGCAGCCCCAAGAGCAATATCACTCCCACCAGGGTGAGAGTATCCCCCTCCTCCTGCCAGAAAGTTTCAGGCTGTTTAGTGCTGAGCCAGTCAACCAGCTGTCCGAGGAAACCAAACAGAGCGACCTCCAACATAGCCAACAGCGACGACAACAGCGCCATTAGCAGAAGAGGCCACTCCATTCCCCGCATATAGTAGCGACAAAAAGCATAGATCCCGGAAGGCGGCTGGCCTGGTTCTGGCTCTGGATAGGGGTTGGTTAAGCGTTCAAAGAATTGCAGCATGATTAGATCCGAAAGCGGCACGCGCTGTACAGAGAGAGGTAACTGAAGGAAAATAATACCCTAAAGTGAAACAGTTAAATACGCACAGAGTCATCGATTGAACCTACTCCCCCTTAAAAGCGACACGAGAACCTTCAATCACCATTTTGACCAGTAAACCCCATAAACTTAAGCTATCTGGGCTAAGCTGGGATAAAATACTGATCATATATATTGGTTCTGTAGCCTGTCATGTGGATCGTCTGTACTGACCATGACATCCAGACCTCTTGGATATGCATGAATGGCTTTACTTCGTTTTCTACCGACATCACTGCATAACCGGGTCTTAATACTGACGCTGGCGGGTTTTCTTATCTCAGCTGTCGCAATCACTACGTTAATTTTTCGTTATATCCAACATGACTCAATTGAGATCTTAGTTGAGCAGCAACAGACCATGGTGGAGATGGTCTCACGGCAGATGGATTCGGCTCTGGTAAAAAGAGTATACGAACTAGAGAGATTTGCCGACACTCTCCACTCAAGAACCCGATTACACTCCAATGGGATAATCCAAGAGGCACTTAAGCGAGATACCAAGCTTCAATCTATGTTTAATGGCGGCGTCGTAGTACTTAACCGTCAGGGAATTTCTATTGTTGACTATCCCATGGTACCGAACCGCACAGGCATCAACTTTTCGAATCGCAAACATCTACAAAAAGCCCGCAGCAGAAAAGCCACCGTTATCACCAAACCGCTCGTGGGGAAGGGACTCAATACTCCCCTCTTTGCCATCAACACTCCGATACTCTCAGCTTCAGGCGAGCTACTCGGCTATATCTTTGGCGTTAATGTACTGGCTGATGACAACCTTCTTAAGGAAATTTCCCGACAGTCTTTCAGTGATGGAGGTCGCATGATGATTATCGATCCCAACCTGAAGATTTTCGTCACAGACACCCAGACAGGTGTGCCACTGGAAAGCTACCTGCAAGACGAACATTGTCAATGTATAGAAGCCGTGCTGGACGGCGCACCGTCAGGTATTAGCCTGGACCTCCTCGGTAACAGCATCTTATACGCCTCGGCTGAAATAGATAAAATGGGCTGGATTGTCATACGAACCTACCCGCTGCAAAAAGCGATGGCTACCATCAATCAACTCACCAATAAGATTATTCTGGTGAGCATCATAACCATTCTGGTGATGGGCTCTTTAATCGCCTTCTTTTTAAGACGACTACTAGCACCATTAACCCATGCTTCCCGTGAAATCCGCATGATGGCTAACGGCCAGCTCACAGAACACTTCCTAACGGTTCGTAGCCATGACGAGGTAGGACAATTACTCCAGGCGTTTAACCAGTTACACCGCACCCGCTACCGTTACGAACACGCCCTTAAAGAATCAGAGGAGCGTTACCGACTGACAATGGAAGCGACCGAAACAGGCTTATGGAGCTGGGATCTGACCGATGACTCCATTCATTGGGATAGCCAGTGCTATAAAATGCTCGGTTTTAAAGACCAGGCATTCCAGCTTACCCGACAATTATTCCGTAAGCTGATGCATCCGGAAGATCAGGTGCGTTTCTATATCAATTTTTTGCCACAAATGCTCAATAACCACACGGCCGAAATAGAGTTCAGACTTCTCACTAATGATAATAGATGGCTTTGGGTTCAAAGCAGAGGTAAGCCTATCCGTTTCGGCCGAAACAACCATCCACTCTGTATCGCCGGTACACATCTGAACTTTGAAAAGCAGAGACAAACAGAACAGCTACACATGGCCGCCGCCGCGTTTGAAGCCAACGATGCGATTATGATTGTTGACTCGCAGGGATTGATTGCCAAAGTTAATAGTGCGTTTAGCCAGATCACTGGCTACTCTGCTGAAGACGCGATAGGGCATTCACCTGCCATTTTGCGTTCGGGTATTCATAAAAGCCCGTTCTACAAAGAGATGCGCAAAAGCCTTACCAAATCAGGCAAATGGCAAGGAGAGATCTGGAACCGGCATAAAGAGGGTGAAGTCTATATCGCCTGGTTGAATATCAACACACTGTATGGCGATGACGGCAGCATCTATCAACGTATTGCTACTTTTTCTGATATCACCGAAAAGAAGCGCACCGAAGAGCTAATCTGGAAACAAGCGAACTTTGATCCGCTCACCAATCTGCC
>JAIBCZ010000142.1 GCA_024679645.1 Amphritea sp. | reverse complement strand
TGTTCCGATGGACCTTACCGCCATTCAGACGCAGCTGGACGAGCATGCACAAACCAAAATGGCCAGTTATCGTACTCAGCTGGAATACCCGGTGAAACAGTGCCATGTTGTCTCAGGACACACTGAAACTGAGATCCACAGGATTGCAGACGAGAACCAGTGTGATCTGATCATTGTCGGTAGCCACGGACGCCACGGACTCGCACTGCTATTAGGCTCAACGGCTAACGGCATTTTACACGGTGCCAAATGCGACGTATTGGCTATCCGGGTTGGTTCCGAGAAATAGAGGCTAGCCTCTATTTCTCACTACATACCTTCCAACTCGACCCAACGCTCCATTAGCTGCTCAAGCAACGCTTCTTTCGTCTGCAGCTCCGAGAGCTTAGCGCTCACGTGCGCCTGATCTCCGGTATAAAAATCAGCGGCTCCGGTTTCCAGGTGCAGCTGCTCTAACTCTGATTCTACTTGTTCTAACTGTCCGGGGAGCATATCCAGCTCGCGCTGCAGCTTGTAACTAAGTTTCTTCTTTACCGGTGCGGCACTCGCCACCTCGCTAACAACAACTTTTGCTGTTTCTTTAACCTCAGGCTCTGCACCCGGCTCAGGACGCTGTCTCAACCAGTCTTCGTAACCGCCAACATACTCTTGCAGACGGCCATTGCCCTCAAACACAACGGTTGAGGTTACGACATTATCCAGGAATGCCCGATCATGGCTAACCAGCAATAAGGTTCCTTTAAACTCTAAGAGAATCTCTTCAAGCAGTTCCAGCGTCTCAATATCAAGATCATTAGTAGGCTCATCAAGTACCAGAAAATTAGCTGGCTGGCTAAACAGCTTTGCCAACATTACCCGGTTACACTCACCGCCAGATAACGCTTTAACCGGCGTACGAGCGCGCTCTGGTGAAAACAAAAAATCACTGAGATAGCTGATTATGTGTCGCGACTTGCCATTGATACTGATACTTTCGCGACCCTCAGAGATATTATCAATGATCGTCTTTTCAGGATCCAGTTTGCCCCGCAGCTGGTCAAAATAAGCCACATCCAGACTGGTGCCGAGTTTAACCATCCCCTGATCGGGCTGCAGCTGCCCCAGCATAATACGCAACAGAGTACTCTTACCTACACCATTAGGACCAATCAAGCCGATACGATCCCCCCGTTGCACAGAAAGCGTAAAATCATTAATGACCGACTCATCATCATAGGTCTGGCTGACATTCTCAAGCTCGATAACAAGTTTGCCCGAGCGTTCCGCTTTTTCGATCTGAAACTTTGCTTTGCCCTGTTTCTCACGCCGCTGTGAGCGTTCAACGCGCAGATCTTTAAGCGCCCTGACCCGACCTTCGTTACGGGTTCTACGGGCCTTTATTCCCTGTCGAATCCAGCGTTCCTCTTCTGCAAGGCGCTTATCAAACAAGGCATTATTACGCTCCTCTTCCTCTAGAAGCTTTGCCTTCTGCTCAAGGTAAGTTGCATAGCTTCCCGGAAAAGAGGTCAGGTGCCCCCGATCCAGTTCGATGATCCGGGTCGCTAGCCTTTCAACAAGAGAGCGGTCATGAGAAATGAACAGAACACCACCGCGAAACTCCAAAATTTGTTTTTCGAGCCATTCAATGGTTTCAATATCCAGATGGTTAGTTGGCTCGTCGAGTAGCAGAATGTCCGGCTCCTGCACCAGTGCAGCACCGAGAGCCGCACGGCGACGCCAGCCTCCAGACAAGTCTGACATCAATTTATCGCCATCCAGCTCCAGTCGTTCCAACACTTGCTGAATCTTCTGCTGCAGATGCCAACCATCAACCAGATCTATTTCGTGCAACAGATGCTCCATCTCCGCCATATCTGCATCAGTGTGATTAAGAGCCAGAGCTTCGTAACGCACTAAGAGCTCCATGGTCTTCGCGCAACCCGAAGCGACAACATCTCTGACCTGTCGTTCATCGGCTGCGGGTAGCATCTGCGATAGCTCTGCAATGCGAGCCCCACCATCCTGCCAAAGCTCACCATCATCGGTAGCCTGATGACCAGCGATAACTTTTAGCAGAGTCGACTTACCTGCACCATTAATACCTACCAGCGCAACCCGCTCCCCTTTATCCAATTGAAAATCAATATGGTCGAGTAGTTGTTTGTCGCCAAACGCGACAGAGACTTTATCAAGTCTGATCAGAGCCATGCTTAAATCCACCAAAAACGTTGGCCGCACATTCTACAGAAAAAACATCTCAGGCGTGCCACCCATTAGAAATATATTTTTTTAAATATTCCAATTTCATTATCCTGAACACAATTCACCTTTTCTGCATATTTTTCTCTCGAATTCACTATCACTTTACCGCTATGATGAAGCTATCGGTGACAATAGAAATGATGCTAAAGGCCTGATACTTCCATGCGACTTAATTTTATGAATTTTTACCTCTGGGTCTTCGCATGTTGCATGCTACCCAGCATAGTCACAGCTGAAACGATGGAGGACTCTCGCAAGCTATACACCCAGGCCTCGGCAGCACTTAAAGCAGACGATCTCGATCAGTATTATCAAATAAAACCAAAGCTCGCCCATTACCCGCTTTATCCCTATTTAGAACAGCTGGAGTTTGAGCGTAATTTTGAAAAAGTGACTCAGCACCAGATTGACCAGTATGCCGAACAATACAATGAGATCCCATCGGTCTCTATTTTGCAGCAAAACTGGCTCCGTTCTCTGGCGTCTAAAAAGTATTGGAATAAATATATCACTGCCTACGAATCCAACCCCAGGAATAGTGAGTTATATCAATGCCATTATCGCAACGCACTTTTGGAAACAGCACAACCGATCCGTGCACTTAAAGGTATAACCCACCTTTGGAACGCCGGACACTCAATCTCCCGTGCCTGTGATTCTGTATTCAACTACTGGATAACCAAAACCCAGGGACCTCAAAACTCTGTCGCATACCAACGATTCTGGCGTGCCATCGAGAACAATAATATTGAACTGGCCCGCTACCTTAAGCGCTTTATAAAATCTAAAAAGCAATTACAGGAAACCGACCGTTTTTTCCGGGTATCCAAAGACCTTTCCCTGCTCAGCAAACCTGACTTTCTAATGGGCGATACCCTTTCTAACAGAAAAACATACCTATATGGGTTAGAAAAACTGTCTCGAAAAGACCCTCAATCTGCAGCCGATCTTTGGCTTCATCTGCGCACAAAACTATCTTTCAATTTAGAAGAACAACAGAAACTCAATCGGAACATTGCCCGGCGGCTAGCCAATAAACCTAATAAAACAACCGATCCGTTATTGGATCAGCTTAATATATTTGCCGATGAATATATTCATAATCTTCGTTTCAAATTGGCACTAACCGAACAGAACTGGCAGAAAGTTCACCTGCTAATCGATCAACTATCGCCAGAAGCGCAAACACAAGAGCGGTGGGTCTATTGGAAAACAATATCCGCCAGCCATATTAAAGGTCTGAAACCGGCTTACTCCGATGCCTTTAAAAACCTCAGCAAAGAACGTAGTTATTACGGCTTACTAGCCTCCCGGACATTACAAACCCGCTTTCACTTAAATCCACAGCAAGATCAGGTATCCGAAACTTTATTGAAGGAAATGTCCAGTAATGCAGCCATGAGTCGGATGCATGAACTGTATCAACTAAAAAAACATTACCTTGCACGCCGGGAATGGAATCAGTTCACCCGTGGCTTTGACAAAAATCAGTTACGTGCGGCGGCAACCGTTCTGCACCGCTGGGGCTGGCACAATATGGCAATTGCCGGTGTTGCTAAAGCTAAGTTCTGGGACGATATCGACTTACGATTCCCCATGCCCTATTCGACGACCTTCAATAGACTGGCCGGTCAGTTTAATATCGATACTAACTGGGCCAGGGCTGTTGCTCGCCAGGAAAGCGCCTATCAGCCTTATGCCCGTTCCCGCGTTGGTGCCAGGGGGCTGATGCAACTCATGCCAAAAACGGCACGGTCAACCGCTAAGCGAAACGACATCAACTACAAAAATATCGCAGAGCTCTATCAACCTGAAACTAATATCAATCTTGGCGTTGCCTATCTTGCAGAGATGCAGACGAAATTCAATGGCAACCAGGTGCTTGCAACAGCTGCATATAATGCAGGCCCTCATCGAGTAAAAACGTGGCTCAAGCAGCGTGGAGATCTTCCCACCGATATATGGATAGAAGTAATCCCCTTCAAAGAAACCCGTAATTACGTGATGAACGTAATGGCCTATCATGCTGTTTATCGTACGCTAGCCGGCCAGCCTTCACATGTTACTGAAGGCCGGTCTGCCTTTCGTATTGCCTTAAAGGGCACCACCAGCGCTCACCAGGCTGAACGCCTGAGACAGTTTGTTCAATCCAACAGTAATGCGACTCTGACCCAATGATGAATGACTGTAAATATACACTTACCGATATTGGCATCAATCTTACAGATAGTGCCTTTGAGCCAGACAGAGAACAGGTTATTAACGACGCCCTGGATGCGGGCGTTCATCGCTTATTAATAACGGGAACCTCTGCTGCAGAAAGCGAACAAGCCGTTAGCATGTGCCAAAAGTATGGAGGAAACACTTTCTGTACCGCTGGCATTCACCCTCATTACAGTAAAGAGTTCTCCCCGGCAGCACGCCAAACACTGGAAGACCTGCTTCAAGCACCTGAAGTCCTTGCCGTAGGGGAAACAGGCCTGGATTTTAATCGTAATTTTTCAACGCCTGAACAACAGATTTATGCATTTGAACAACAGCTTGAACTGGCTTCTGAAGTGAATCTTCCATTATTCCTTCATGAACGGGATGCCCATAGTAAACAAGTAGAGATGCTCCATCATTTCCGTGATCACACCGCCGGTGGGGTAGCTCACTGTTTTACAGGAAGCCGCGAAGAACTCTATAACTATCTGGATCTGGACCTGTATATTGGCATTACCGGCTGGATCTGCGACGAACGACGCGGAACCGAGCTACTGGCCTTAGTAAAAGATATTCCGGCAGAACGATTATTATTAGAGACTGACGCCCCTTACCTAATCCCTCGTGATATGAGGCCAAAACCTAAGAGTCGGCGCAACCTGCCCTGCTATCTACCACACATCCTTGAAAAGACAGCTCAAGCCAGAGATGCTGACCCGGAAGAGCTGTCTTGGCAGATCGAAGAAAATTGTGAACGTCTGTTCCGGTTCAATCAAGCCGAGCAATAAACGCCTGTAGCTGACTGGAATCAAAAGGCCAGCGTAGCTCTGCTCCGCTCTGCTCATCCAGCAATACAGGAATAAGGAGAGCATAGCGATCCATCAGCTGATCATCATAAGCAATATCAACCTCATCAACACAGTGCATCAAAGGATCCAGGTTACTGACAACGACGTCGACCGCCTGGTCACACAAATGACACCCCACACTGCTCATCAGTAAAAATTGACGCATAATAACCCCTCTAGCCTACCGCATCACTACTAAAACAGCTGATTATATAACAAATAACAGCATTGAAATGATGAATAATTAGTCGCTGAAAACAACTGCTCTTATCACTGAAATGGCCGATTATTGCAAGCCGACAGCGGCACAACCTTAAAGAAGCCTGAATTTGTAACTAAAGTAGGGCAATTTACGCTTGCTGCGCTGCATCAATGTGTCTATGCTCATGGGCTATGTATGATAAATAGCCAGTGTCACTTAAGGCTCGGATTATTTTCAAAGGCAATTTAAATATTTAACCGATTTTAGCTGGTCCTCCGTATGTGGAAGCTAACCAAAGAAGTTAGCGATACATCTAAGTTAGGCTCAAAAAGAAGGCAGTTTTATGGAAAACAACAGCAATATCCTTTCTAACCCACAAGAATT
>JAIBCZ010000061.1 GCA_024679645.1 Amphritea sp. | reverse complement strand
TTCAGGCCCCTTTACCAGCCGGTACCAACATCACTAGCTTTGCGCTGGCATCAGAAAACAGCCATAGCTTTGCACTGGGGCTGAGTAACGGTACAGCGCTGGCATTTAAACACGAATACAAATCCACCTACCCTGGTGGAAAACGCGTGATACTGCCAACAATCACTTACCCCCTCGGTGAAGCACCTATAGAGATAGCATCCGTCCCCCTGAATCACTTGGCATTCAATGGCAACGAAGATGGCTTTGCTCTGATTGGTGGTACTGAGGCAAATATGCAAGCGGTATTTATCTCGCGAACAGAAAACCTGTTTACCGGTGATATCGAACTGGAACAGTCCACTACCGCATTACCTAACCTGGGCATCAAGATTAAGAAGATGCTAATGATGCCTGATCTGTCCTGGCTAATACTGGCGGGTGATAACGGAAAAATGGAAGTAGTGAACCTGCGAGACCGCGATGAGCCGGTTATTTCTCAGGTGCTGGAAGCATCCTCCAGCAAAATTACAACCTTTGACCTGCTACTCGGCGGCAACGCAATTCTGATTGGTAACGATAAAGGCGAAATCTCCCAGTGGTTTCTTGTCAGAAACGACCAGGGCGAGTGGTTAATGACCAAAATTCGCGAGTTTAAAACCGGCAACAAGTCAGTAACTGACCTGGCTATTGAACACCGCCGCAAAGGTTTTGCGACGATCGATGCTGCGGGCTATCTCCGACTTTACAACACCACAGCCAACGCCAATGTACTAACACATAAAGTCGCCCAGGCCAGCGCATCCATGATCACCATGGCCCCCCGTGCAAATGCCGTACTCATCGAAGAAGCAGGGAAACTGATCCTGTTACACATCGACAATGAGCACCCCGAGGTATCCTGGAGCGCACTCTGGGGCAAAGTCTGGTATGAAGGTCATGAAAAGCCTAAGTATGTCTGGCAGTCGTCCGCTGCAAACAATGACTTCGAACCTAAATACAGCCTGATGCCGCTGGCGTTCGGAACATTAAAAGCGGCATTCTACGCAATGCTGCTGGCAACACCTCTGGCGATCTGTGGTGCAATTTATACCGCCTACTTTATGGTGCCGTCACTGCGACGTAAGGTGAAGCCGTTCATCGAATTGATGGAAGCACTGCCAACGGTAATTCTAGGCTTCCTGGCCGGTCTCTGGTTAGCCCCCTTCATGGAGGAAAACCTGCCGGGTATTTTTGTTACTTTACTCATGTTGCCCGCCGCCATCCTCGGTTTCGCCTTTTGCTGGGCACAGATGCCGAAACAAGTTCGCTGGCTGGTTCCGGACGGTTGGGATGCCCTGCTACTGATACCGGTTATTATTCTGGCCACCTGGGTCAGTATCGCTATTAGCCCATCACTAGAGTTGGTTCTGTTTGATGGCAATATGCGTCACTGGCTAACCAACGATTTGGGAATCGCCTATGACCAGCGTAACGCGATGGTTATCGGTATTGCGATGGGTTTTGCGGTTATCCCCACTATCTTCTCAATCACCGAGGATGCGATCTTTGCAGTACCCAAGCACCTCAGCTACGGTTCATTAGCGTTGGGAGCTACGCCATGGCAAACCCTGACCCGGGTGGTTATGCCAACCGCCAGTCCTGGTATCTTTTCAGCGGTGATGATCGGTATGGGTCGGGCCGTTGGTGAAACCATGATCGTCCTGATGGCAACGGGTAATACGCCGATTATGGACATCAATATTTTCGAAGGCATGCGTACTCTGGCGGCGAATATCGCGGTGGAAATGCCTGAGGCTGAAGTAGCCAGTACGCACTATAGAATCCTGTTCCTGGCCGCCTTTGTGCTGTTTATGTTTACCTTTGTGGTAAACACCCTGGCGGAAGTTATCCGGCAGCGACTGCGCAATAAATATGGCTCCCTTTAATCTGAGCTGTTGAGGAAATATACGATATGAACATCTCAGTAAAAGAATGGTTTCAATCCGGTTCACCCTGGGTATGGATGAATGCAGGTGCGGTAGCTATCAGTATCATTATGGTGGTCGGGCTGTTAGGTCTGATCGCTGTTCGCGGCCTGAGTCACTTCTGGCCCGCCGATATCATTCAGGGTTCTTACACCCAGAATGGACAGTCCCGCACTATCATCGGTGAAGTGGTCGAAACTAATGAGGTACTGACCCAGCAACTAATCGAAGCGGGTATTGACCTTCCCAAAGATAATGAGTTCTCTACCCGCCACCTGCTTAAAGTCGGTAACCGTGATGTCTACGGCTCTGACTTTACCTGGGTGCTGGAAGACTTCTTATCCGATCAGGCTCGTCCAGAGATGCTGTTTGCAGCTGAGCGACGTGAATGGGGCAACTTGTATGGTTACCTCCGGACGATAAAAGAGTCCGGTACAGAGGTTGCCCGTTACGAGGGTAATGATAAATCCACTGAATATCTGGCCCTGTGGGACAACCTGGAAGCACGTATTCAGCGAGCTCTGGACATTCACGAAGACATTCTCCAGATTGAGAAACATGAGATCGGTTCAATCAACTATGAATTGGAGCGTCTGCGCCTGAAAGAGCGCAGCCTGCAACTTGAGAATGTTACCGACGCGGCTCCTTTTGCTGAAATAGAGCAACGCCGTAAAGAGCTGGACAAAGAGTACGAAGGCCTGCAACAGCGGCTGCTGGATCTGTACGCCGAAATTAACCGTGACTCTATGACTGCGGAAGTTGCCAACGGTAAGATCGTTGAAGTTCAACTGGCTAAAATTGTTCGCGCCTTCCGCCCTAACGATATGGGGATTGGTCAAAAAGGCTTGCATTATGCGGCTAAGCTTTGGGAGTTTGTCAGCGACGATCCTCGCGAAGCCAATACCGAAGGTGGAATATTCCCGGCAATCTTCGGTACGGTGATGATGGTTCTGCTCATGTCACTTCTGGTAACGCCCTTTGGTGTTGTTGCTGCAGTCTATTTACGAGAATACGCAAAACAGGGCTTTGTCACCCGGCTCATTCGAATCGCTGTAAATAACCTGGCAGGTGTTCCCTCCATCGTTTACGGTGTATTTGGCTTGGGCTTCTTTGTCTACTTCCTCGGCGGTAACATCGATGACCTGTTCTTTGCCGCAGCTAAACCGGCACCCACCTTTGGTACACCGGGGCTTATGTGGGCTTCCCTGACGCTGGCTCTGCTAACCGTGCCCGTGGTAATCGTCGCCACAGAAGAGGGGCTTAGCCGTATACCTCGCGCGGTTCGCGAAGGCAGCCTGGCACTAGGCGCTACCAAATTTGAAACCCTGATGAAAGTTGTTCTGCCGATGGCCAGTCCAGCGATGATGACCGGGGTAATCCTGGCAATCGCCCGGGCCGCAGGCGAGGTAGCTCCCCTGATGCTGGTGGGTGTTGTAAAACTGGCACCGAGCCTGCCATTAGATGGAAACTACCCGTTCATCCATCTGGATCAGAAATTTATGCACCTGGGCTTCCACATCTATGATGTGGGCTTCCAGAGCCCTAACGTTGAAGCAGCACGGCCATTGGTATATGCCACCGCCTTGCTATTGGTTGCGGTTATTGCTCTGCTGAACATGTCAGCTATTGCGATCCGAAACCACCTCAGAGAAAAATACAAAGCGCTTGAGATGTAAGCCGAACACTAGATAGGTTTAATGATGACTATGGAAGCTAAAACCCATTCAATCGATATTTCCGCGTTGCAGCGCCAGAACGAAAGCCTGCGCATGGAAGATGAGACCATTGCCCTGACTGTACGCGATCTCCAGCTTTACTACGGTGATAAGCGTGCATTACATGGCATAAACATGGATATCCCTAAAAACCGGGTGACCGCTTTTATCGGACCTTCTGGTTGCGGTAAGTCTACTTTGTTACGTTGTTTTAACCGGATGAACGATCTGGTTGACAGCTGCAGCATTGAAGGTCAGATGACGCTATATGGCAGCAACATCTACGAACGGGGCGTTGATGTCGCCGACCTGCGTCGCCGTGTGGGCATGGTATTCCAGAAGCCTAACCCTTTCCCTAAAAGCATCTACGAAAATGTTGCTTACGGACTGCGAATTCAAGGCATTAACAAGAAGCGTGTGATCGACGAAACCGTTGAGTGGGCACTTAAGTCTGCCGCCCTTTGGGACGAAGTTAAAGACCGCCTGCACGAAAGTGCACTGGGCATGTCCGGTGGTCAGCAACAGCGTCTGGTTATCGCCCGTACTATCGCCGTGAAACCTGAAGTATTACTGCTGGACGAACCGGCATCAGCACTGGATCCGATCTCTACGCTGAAGATCGAAGAGCTGATCAACGAGCTGAAAAAAGACTTCACTATTGTCATCGTAACCCACAACATGCAACAGGCAGCGCGGGTTTCCGATTACACTGCGTTTATGTACATGGGTGATCTGATCGAATTTGGTGTAACCGACAATCTGTTCACCAATCCGGATAAGAAACAAACCGAAGACTACATCACCGGTCGTTACGGTTAATTAGGGGAGAAAGACAGTGAGTTACGAACAGGACCGCCATAGCAATCACATCTCCCAGAGCTTCAATGAAGAGCTGGAGCAGATCCGTACCGAACTCCTGACAATGGGAGGTTTCGTTCAACGCCAACTAAGCGATGCCGTTGAAGCCCTGGTAGAGGGCGACACCGAACAAGCTGAGCAAGCCCGGAAAAGCGACCAGGCAATCAATGACATGGAGATGATGATCGATGAGCAGTGCACTCTGATCATCGCCCGTCGTCAGCCCGCTGCGGCAGATCTGCGATTGATTATCTCTGTCAGTAAAGCGGTCAGCGATCTTGAACGGATTGGTGACGAAACCAGTCGAATCTGCCGCTACGCTATAGAGTTGGCTGACGAGGGTAAAAATGTTCGTGGTTTTCAGGAAGTTCGCCATATCGGCAACCTGGTGCGCGATATGTTGCAGAACTGTCTGACCGCATTTGCCCGCAGCGATGCTGAAATGGCCTACAAAGTGGCTAAGCAGGATAAAGAGGTTGATTCAGAATACCGTACAGCGATGCGCTCTCTGATGACCTACATGATGGAAGATCCTCGTTATATCTCAAGTATCATGAACGTTATCTGGGTATTACGAAGCCTTGAGCGTATCGGTGATCATGCCCGTAATATGGCAGAACACCTGATCTATCTTGTTAGTGGCACCGATGTGCGCCATAGCAGCCTGAAAGAGATCAAACGCACCGTCCGTGAGGTAGAAGATAAGAAGTAAGCAACTTCTCGTGGTATCAACTATCAAAAAAGGCAGCCAGTGGCTGCCTTTATTATTTGCTGAGTGAATTAATCAGCAGACTGAACTTTCAGGCTGATCTGCCCACCACTGGTTGGCTGAGCAGTCAACAAAACGCCTCCTGCCTGGTAACGACCAGTATTTTTCAATTCGGAAATGACCTCTTGAGGAATATTTCCACCACTCCAGCCTGGAATCGCCTGTTTCATCATCACTAAAAAGACCCCGTCTATTTCCCAAAGATCCCCTTTCATATCGCAAACAGCTTCACCTGTTTTGCCACCCCGACGCCCAGACTTCCCATGAGGCTTCCTTTTTAGCTCAACTGACACACAACCACCCTGTTTTCTTTCTAAAATTCTATCTAGTTATTATTGGCGTACAGCACAGCTCGCATAGCATAGAACGGTATTTATTAATTTTTTTGATGTCTGACTATAAATATTATCGTAATTAGAACAGTTCTTGTACTACAGGATTGTTGATTCACAAAAACTATCACAACTGTTTCTCAAGAATACCGCTGGCCGCCGATAGCTCTGAGAGTCGCTTAACAACTTATATAAAACTATGACAAGGGACACGGATGGCTGATTACGTGGTATATGGAAACCTTAACTGCCCTTTCAGTTATGCATTGTATGAACTACTTTCCTGTCAAAATCTACTCCAAAACGTTGAATGGCGAGTCGTTGAGCACCCGTCTGAATCTGGTTCATATCTGCGTAGCGCCGAGAGCATGTCTGAGCTTGCCAGCGATATTTTTAATATTCGTAACAGCTCCCCCGGGGTGACTATCTCTCTACCGCTAAGCCTGAGTGATAGCTTATTCCCCTCTTTATGCGTTATCGCGGCCCAACGGAACGCTCCTGAGCGAGCAAGCCTGTTTCTCAGTAATCTTTACCGAGCACTCTGGATAAAAGGTAAAGATATCGCTAGCCCCTCGGCTATTTTCCATGCACTTGAAGAGGCCGGAATAACCGAGGAATTAGAAACCGACGCAATCTGTGAAGAGACCCTTTTGCGCTGGCAAACTGAATGGGAACATGGCAATTTTGGCCTGCGAACGCCAGCTATTCTTGCGACAGATGGACGCCGTATGGTGGGACTGTTGAACCCACAAACAGTGCACGAGTTTATGCAGGGAGCCGACGTTCTACCCGGTACCATCACCAGCAGCTCCCGCTATCAGGAAAGAATGACGATAGCACTGCTTGGGGAAGACCCGATCACTGAGCTTTGGCCAATACTTTCCAGCCTCAGAGATGAGAACAACATACTTCTGCCTCAGTCATTAGCCGCACTACAAGAGATGTTACTGTCTGACGAGCGTTGCCCGGACCTGGTATTGCTCCATAATACGGAACAGTACGCCAATCTGATTGACCTCTGCCGGAGCACCTCCCATTTAACCCGGGAAAAGCAGATCCCCCTTGCCATAATAGGCCCGACCATCACCGATGCTGACGAGGTGAGCCTGTATGATATGGGGGTTGCAGATTACCTTTTACAGCAGCGCAATATTTCAATCATTCAGGCACGCATTAATATACTGCTGCAATTGAAGCGTGCACACGACATGCTTGCCAGAGCGGCGAGTATTGATACCCTGACACAGGTTTATAATCGCAGAGAATTTGAACGCTGCTTCGAAACGGAGTGGCGACGGGGTCAGCGATCGCGCCAACCCATTTCAATTATCCTGATCGACATCGACCATTTCAAAGCATATAACGATAATCTTGGACACTTGAATGGTGATAACTGTTTACGACAAATAGCCACTACCATAAAGGACTCAGCCCGCCGGACACAGGACTTGGTTTGCCGCTTCGGGGGGGAAGAATTTATCATTCTGCTGCCGGAAACCGACCAGGCTGGGGCAGAAACGTTAGCTGAACATATACGTCAGCAGATCGTAGAACTGGATATTCGTCATAGCCCTGACTTTAAGGATCAGCCTGTCACTATTAGTTTAGGCGTCGCATCTACCCTGTCTTCTCAAAAAGGAGGATCTCCGAAAAACCTCCTGGATCAAGCCGATAACGCCCTCTATAAAGCGAAAAAACAAGGCCGTAACCGGACAGAAGTCTATAATGAAGAGAGGTAATTCAAACCTCAGCAATAGTCCGCAAAAGGCGGAAAGCGTTCGATTAACCCTTCTCGCCCAAGCGCCCTCAGACGTTTGATATTTCGCTCTGGAATCTCCTCCGGATTAGCATAATGAGTTAGCGCCCGGCTCATTTCGGCCTCACGAATAATATGGAATACAGGCCAGGGAGAACGATTGCTCCAGTGGCTCGGGTCATCTTCCGGCACCCCATGAAACAGGTAGCCTGGATGGAAACTGGCTAACTGTAGTACCCCCTCCAACCCAGCCTGCTCTAATAGCTCTTCGAACAGACGTAGGTAATCAAGGTAGTCATAAAAGTCTTCCAGACCGGTCGGCACGATAAACAGCGTGGTGGAGATCTCTTTTTCGCTGGCCGCCAACAATTGTTCTATCTCGGCCATAAAGGCGGCTACCAGCGACTCACTGCCCTGAGCATCGGTGATGGCGTAGCGAAGCGAATTATCCTTAACTACCGGAGCAGCAAACGGACAAAGGTTCAAGCCCACGACCATTGTCTCTACCCACTGCCGGGTAAGCTGCTCAATCTGCTCTGTTGAGTAGTGCTGTTGCGCTTTAGCCATAACCTTTCACTTGCTCCAAACGATGCTCAAACCGATACATTTTAATCAGGCTAGGGTACTATACAGCCAGTTTTTTTGCTGAGAAATGATCGTGCCAATCCCTGCAGCCCTGAATCAAAATAGCTTCGATGTTCGCTGGTATACTCTGAGACGCCCGGCGGCCCCTGATGCACCGAATATCTGGCGCAAATGGCTACTGGACCGGGGCTCCCTGACACAACACCTGCTACAAGCCAGTAATGGTGATTTTAAAGTTGAGGTTGTTCGCCAATTGTGGGATCGACCAACCCGTTCAGAAGCACTGGCATTGGGGATTTCACCCAGACAGATAGCATTAATTCGTGAAGTACAGCTGGTCGGCCTTGGACAGCCCTGGGTCTTCGCCCGAACGATCATTCCGGCAACCACCCTGACAGGAAAACAGCGAGAATTAAACTTTCTGGGAAGCCGCTCCCTCGGAACTGTTCTGTTTCGCGATCCAACCATGCGCAGAGGCGCCCTACAAATCAGCAGGCTCAAACTGAAAAGCGGCGAAGCGGTCTGGGCCCGCCGATCAGTGTTTCAGTTGGCAAATAAACCCCTGCTTGTAGCCGAAGTTTTCCTGCCGGCACTACAACAGGTAAACTATTGGAAAAAATGATAATGGGCTGTTTATAATGCAATCAGGTGCTAAACCGATCGACCCAGACTGGCAACAAAAACTGCAGGCCTGTGGACAGCTGATGCGTATAAATAAGCCGATCGGTACCTATCTGGTACTCTGGCCGATGCTCTTTTCGCTATGGATCGCGGCAGAAGGCATCCCCCCCCTGAATCTGTTGTTTATCTTCTGCCTCGGCACCTTTTTGATGCGCTCAGCGGGATGCGTAATCAACGATTTTGCCGATCGTAAAGTAGATGGCCATGTTAAACGTACCGCGCAACGACCTCTTCCCGGCGGCAGGATTTCGGCCAAAGAAGCATTGATTCTGTTTTTTCTGCTACTGGTTAGCGCGTTTATCCTCGTACTATTTACCAATTCGATGACGGTCTACCTCTCCTTTGGCGGTGTTGCGCTGGCCGCCTGCTACCCTTTCATGAAGCGTTATACCCACCTGCCCCAGATAGTTCTCGGAATGGCATTTGCCTGGGCGATACCAATGACCTTCAGCGCAACTCAGAATGAAATTCCACCCATCGCCTGGCTAATCTATACCGCAACCATGCTCTGGACGGTGGCCTACGATACGATGTATGCAATGGTCGACCGGGATGACGATATAAAGATCGGCGTCAAATCCACAGCTATTCTGTTTGGCGATCTGGATAAACTTATTATCGGTATTCTACAGCTACTCACCCTTGTCATATTTATCATGGTAGGCCTTCAACTGAGTTTATCGTTAGGCTTCTATCTTGGGCTGACGGTTATGGCAGGGCTGTTTGCTTATCAGCAACACCTGATTAAAGATCGTCAACGGGACGCTTGTTTTAGTGCCTTTCTTAACAACAATTATGCCGGCCTGGCCCTCTTCACCGGGGTGGTAATTCACTATCTAACGGTTTAGTGACAAATTCACTTGCATAACAGGGTTCTTTGTCATATTTCTGTAACAGTTTCATCATCTAATATGACCGTCTGAATATATCTAATACAAGAGGTGATTGGTCATGACGTCGGGTAAACGCGTTCTGATTGTTGACGACGAGGCTCCGATTCGCGAAATGATCGCCGTTGCACTCGAAATGGCTGGCTATGAGTGCATGGAGGCCGATTCCGCCCAGGCCGCTCATCCGATAATCGTTGATAATCTTCCGGATATGATCCTGTTAGACTGGATGATGCCCGGCATCAGCGGTATCGAATTTGCGCGCCGGTTACGCAAAGATGAAATGACTGCCGATATTCCTATCATCATGCTGACAGCAAAAACTGATGAAGATAATAAAATTCAGGGGCTGGAAACCGGTATCGATGATTACATTACCAAGCCTTTCTCTCCCCGCGAGCTAGTTGCCCGTCTGAAAACGGTACTTCGCCGAACGACACCAAAAGGTATTGAAGAACCTATCACCGTCGATGGCTTAACCCTGGACCCGGTCTCCCACCGGGTCAGTTCTGAGCTGACACCGCTGGAACTGGGTCCCACTGAATTCAGGCTGCTACAGTTTTTTATGACTCATCAAGATCGCGCTTATAGCCGCAGCCAGCTGCTGGACCTGGTGTGGGGTGGCAACGTCTATGTTGAAGAACGGACTGTTGATGTGCATATTCGACGCCTGCGTAAAGCTTTAGGTGAGCGCCATGATTACCTGATACAAACGGTCCGCGGTACGGGCTACCGTTTCTCTTCTCAGGCAGCTTGAGACTAAACGATGTATAACTCCAGCCACTCGATAGCCAGTAATCTATTGTTAACCGTGGTGGTTGGTTTTCTGGTAGGCCTGATTATCGGCCACCCCGGCTGGACGCTATCCATCACCCTGATTATCTGGGGCCTTTATCAGATTAAGCAGTTCAACCGACTGCAACAGTGGTTGATGAGCAGTGACCGAACCCATGTGCCTGAAAGTCAGGGCTATTGGGGCGAACTCTTTGATGAGCTATCCCGGGACCAAAAAAGACAGCAACAACGTACTCAGTCGTTACGCAATGTGATCCACCGGTTCCAGCAGTCCTCCGCTGCACTTAGCGAC
>JAIBCZ010000056.1 GCA_024679645.1 Amphritea sp. | reverse complement strand
TAGTATTTTTACCAGCTTCAATGGTGATTACCTGACACCTGAAAAATACCTGGATCGCCCTGAGCCTATCGTTGAGCCAGAGCCTGAACCGCTGTGGGTCTCTGTATGGAAGGAGCGTGCGTTTCAAATTATCGTGCTGACAGTGGCGCTGGCGATCCTCTTTATTGTGATCTTTATTCAGGATGTGTTGGTGCGCTATCCTCGCCTGATGCACGGCATTCGCCGGGCTTATCTGGTGTTTACTGTGTTCTTTATCGGCTGGTACACCTTAGGGCAGCTGTCAGTCGTCAATGTCTTTACCTTTATGCATGCGCTTCAAGGGGATTTTCAGTGGAGCTTGTTCCTGCTAGATCCAATGCTGTTTATCCTCTGGGGCTTCACGGCGATGACTATGTTGCTTTGGGGACGGGGCATATTCTGTGGCTGGTTGTGCCCGTTCGGTGCGGCACAGGAGCTGATCAACGAGTTGGCCCGTAAGCTCAAAATTAAGCAATACGATCTGCCATTTGCGGTTCATGAACGGCTCTGGGCACTGAAATATGTGATTTTGTTAGGCTTGTTTGCCATCTCGCTTGAGTCTCTGTCTGAAGCCGAGCGTTTTGCTGAGATTGAACCCTTTAAAACGACCTTCTTACTCAAGTTTCAGCGTGACTGGGGGTATGTGTTCTACGCGGTATTCCTCCTGGTGATCAATATATTCACTCGTAAAGTATATTGCCGTTATATCTGTCCGCTGGGAGCTGCTTTGGCTATTCCTGCTCGTCTGCGTCTGTTTGACTGGCTCAAGCGCCGTAAAGAGTGTGGCCAGCCCTGTAAGGTGTGTGCAAATGAATGTGAAATTCAGGCGATCCATCCGGATGGCAGTATCAATGCCAATGAGTGCCATCAGTGTCTGGATTGCCAGGTGACCTACTACCGGGATGACAAGTGTCCTCCGCTGGTACAGAAAAAACGTAAGCGAACAAAGCAAGAAGCTGCATTGAGTAAAATTCCGGCAGTGCAAATTGACGACCTGACAGTTAAGTCGGGCGCCTAAATAAAACAGCGCCTCGTCATAAGGCCGGGCGTATTTTTTGTGGAGATCAAAACCATGATAGATCCTAAGGACAAGAACCTTCCTGTGATCGATACTGAAGATTCACAAGCAAGTGAGCATGTGAAACTCAGTCGTCGTTTATTCCTGGGTGGCTCTGCTGCTCTGGTGGGTGGTGCCGCGGCAATGGGTGCAACAATGGGTGGCGCACTGATGCCATCGGTAGCCCATGCATCGACTGATGCTAAACACACTGTAGGACCCGGTGAACTGGATGAGTACTACGGTTTCTGGAGTGGCGGTCATCAGGGTGAGGTGCGTGTTTTGGGCTTGCCATCTATGCGTGAGCTGATGCGAATCCCTGTATTCAACGTTGATAGTGCAACGGGTTGGGGTCTGACTAACGAGTCTAAAGAAGTTCTGGGTGAGAATGCACCTCTGAACGGTGACTGCCACCACCCACACATGTCTATGACCGACGGTCAGTACGACGGTAAGTATATCTTCATCAACGATAAGGCTAACACCCGTGTTGCCCGTATTCGCGGTGATATCATGAAGACCGATAAGATCACGACAGTGCCAAACTGTCAGGCGATCCACGGTCTGCGTGTACAGAAAGTACCTTACACTAAGTACATCTTCGCTAACGCTGAATTCCGTATGCCACACCCTAACAACGGCCTGAATATGGATGATGTGGAAGGTTACTACACTATGTTTAACGGCCTGGATGCTGAGTCCATGGACGTTGCATGGCAGGTAATCGTAGACGGTAACCTGGATAACACCGATGCTGATTATACGGGTAAGTATGCGTTCTCTACCTGTTACAACTCTGAGGGTGCAATTGACCTTCCGGGCTCTATGCGTAATGAGCGTGACCACCTGGTTATCTTCAACATTGAGCGTATCGAAGCGGCAGTAAAAGCGGGTAAGTTTATCACTCTGCCAGGCTCTGATGTCCCTGTTGTTGATGGTCGTAAAGGTTCTGAACTGACCCGTTATGTGCCAGTACCAAAGAACCCGCACGGTATTAACACTGCACCCGGTGGTAAGTACGCAGTAGCTAACGGTAAGCTGTCTCCAACGGTTACTGTCTTTGAACTGGCTAAGTTTGATGAGTTATTTGCCGATAAAATTCAGCCACGTGACACGGTTGTGGCTGAGGTTGAGCTGGGTCTTGGGCCTCTACACACAGCCTTTGATGGTCGTGGTAACGCTTTCACTACGTTGTTTATCGACAGCCAGGTATGTAAGTGGGATGTTGAAAAAGCGATCCGTTTCTACAACGGCGAGAAAGTTGATTACATCCTGCAGAAACTGGACGTGCATTACCAGCCAGGACACAACCATACCACTATGGGTGAAACCCGTGATGCGGATGGTCAGTACCTGGTATCTCTACAGAAGTTCTCTAAAGACCGCTTCCTGAAGTGTGGTCCGCTACACGCCGAGAACGATCAGCTGATCGATATCTCCGGCGACGAAATGAAGCTGATCCACGATGGTCCTGCGTTCGCTGAACCGCATGACTGTATGATGGTTCACCGTTCTAAGGTTAAGACCCGTAAGCTGTACGACCGTAAGGATCCTACCTTTGCAACGACTGTTGCTATGGCAAAGAAAGACGGTATTACGCTTGAAACAGATAGTAAAGTTATCCGTGACGGTAATAAGGTGCGCGTTTACATGACCTCGGTTGCGCCTAACTACGGTCTGAATGAATTTACTGTTAAGCAGGGTGATGAAGTAACGGTTATTATCACTAACCTGGATGAGATCGAAGACGTAAGCCACGGTTTCTGTATGGTAAACCACGGAGCGCAGATGGAGATCAGTCCACAGCAGACTGCGTCTATTACCTTTAAAGCAGACCAGGTGGGTGTACATTGGTACTACTGTAACTGGTTCTGTCATGCGCTTCATATGGAGATGCGTGGTCGTATGTTGGTTGAACCAGCTTAACGATTAGATTTTGGCTGAAAAGCTAAGTGCGACGGGTGTTACTAGGTTCGTCAAAAAGATTAATAAGCCATAGAGCTTAAATCGATGAACTGCTGTGATACCTTATTAACCCGTTCCTGCAATGTTTAATACAGAGCAGGATCGGGTCTTCTCTTTGTACAGGGTGCTTCTATGAGTTCGCTATTCGCTCGGTTAGGTTGTGTACTGTGCATATGCTTTGCTCTTTCTGCTCAGGCGGAAACCATCAATGTTAACCCGACAGATAATCTGCAATCGGTACTGGATAATTCACAGCCCGGAGATCAGATTGTGCTGGCTAAAGGGGTGTATCAAGGCAACTTTATTGTTTCACACGCCGTTGAGATAACAGGTGAAGCCGGAGCAGTGATTGATGGACAAAATAAAGACCATACGCTGTTAATCAATTCAGCGGATGTTTATATTCATAATTTGAGAATTCAGAACTGGGGTATTGATCTCACTGATCTGGATTCTGGTATTTTTGTTTCCCGTTCCGCAGCGAATACCCATATTGAAAATAATTACCTGCAGGGCGGAGGGTTTGGCATCTGGGTGGATGCATCCCCGGACGTTAAAATTGTTGCGAATAAAGTGGAGGGTGATCTGAGTATGCGATCATCCGATCGTGGCAACGGTATCCACCTTTATAATGTGAAAGGTGCTCTAGCCAAAGACAATGAGGTGTGGCACACCCGTGATGGCATCTACATCGATACCAGTAATGGTAATGAGCTGATTGGTAATCATCTGCATGACCTGCGATACGGCGTGCACTACATGTATTCCTACCATAATCTGGTCAAAGATAATTTTACCCTGAATACCCGTACAGGTTATGCATTGATGCAATCAAAGCACCTGACGGTGATCGGTAATCGGTCCCAAAATGATGCCAACTATGGCATTTTGATGAATTACATCACTAACTCGACGTTGAAAAATAACCGGGTAACAGGGGTGCAGAACAACCGTAATCCGCACATGCAGCAGTCAACAAATCTGGCAGGCCTGGAAGGCAAAGCGTTGTTTATCTACAACTCGCTGTTTAATGAGATTCGTGACAACCTATTTGCTGAAAGTGATATGGGAATCCATCTGACAGCGGGGTCTGAGGATAATGTGCTCAGTGGTAATGCCTTTGTCAGTAATAAAGAACAGGTTAAATATGTCGCCACCCGTACTCAGGATTGGTCAGATAACGGTGTCGGTAATTTCTGGAGTGATTACTTAGGCTGGGACATGGATGGCGATGGCATTGGCGATGTTGAATATGAGCCAAATGACAGCGTCGATCGTCTGTTATGGAAATTTCCGTCTGCAAAACTGTTATTAAATAGTCCGGCAGTAGAAACGCTGCGTTGGGTGCAGCGTCAGTTTCCTATTCTGAAATCACCCGGTGTAGTCGACAGTCATCCGTTGATGGCGATACCCGATTCGTTTGACCGTTCCGGTAGCCAGCTAGAAGCGGCGGCGGGGCAGGTAGCAGAGAACTGATATGAATGACACGATGAATATTGTTGAATTACAACAGGTTGAGAAACGCTATCAGGGCGTTACTGCTTTGAATAAGCTCAATCTGGAAATACGTCAGGGCGAAGTATTGGGGTTGTTTGGCCACAATGGCGCCGGAAAAACCACCACGATTAAATTGATACTTGGGTTGATAGGCGCTTCTTCTGGTCAGGTGAAGGTCTTTGGTGAAGACCCGACTCAATCTGAAGCGCGCAATCTGCGGCGTAAGCTGGGGTTTCTGCAAGAAAATGTAAGCTTCTATGACCAGCTAACCGGGCTGGAAGTGCTGCAGTATTTTGCCCGACTTAAGGGAGTCTCTAAAAAAAGCTGTTTAAGTCTGTTAGAGCAAGTGGGATTAAGCCAGGCGGGCAAGCGCCGGGTGAAAACCTATTCCAAAGGTATGCGTCAGCGTCTTGGTCTGGCGCAGGCGTTGTTAGGTGAGCCGAAGTTATTGTTGTTGGATGAACCTACGGTCGGGTTGGATCCTATAGCTACCCAGGATTTCTACCGACGTATTGAAATTTTAAAGCAGCAGGGCTGTACTGTGATCTTGTGTTCACATGTGCTGCCTGGAGTCGAAAAGTATATCGATCGGGCGCTTATATTGGGGCAGGGTAATTTGTTGGCTGAGGGGAGTATTAATGACCTGCGTCACCAGGCCTCTCTACCAGCGACTTTTCACCTTCAGGGACGAGGCCTGACATTACCCGATCGCTGGGCAGAAAAAGCATTTCAGGATGAGTTGGGTATCCGTCTGGATATCGAATTAAAAGATAAAATGGCAGCGATGAAGCAGCTGGTTGGCATACAGGGGCTGGATAACATGGATATTCACCTACCCTCACTTGAAGACCTCTATACCCACTTTATTGAATCGCACAATGGGGCTGGTTCAGCCATGAATGTAACTCAGGAGGCTGCCCAATGAGTGCTATTTTTACGGTGGCCAATAAAGAATTCCGTGACGGTCTGCGTAATCGCTGGGTGCTGTCGATCTGTATTATTTTCTCCGTGCTGGCCATTGGTCTGGCCTACTTCGGTGCGGCAGCAGCGGGTAAGGTAGGTTTTACATCGTTGTCATCAACGATTGTAAGTTTGGCCAGCCTTGCGGTCTTTATTATTCCATTGATCGCATTGATGCTGGCTTATGATGGTGTTGTTGGTGAAGATGAAAACGGCACCTTGTTGTTGCTGATGACCTACCCATTATCCCGATGGCAGCTGTTATTGGGGAAAATGGTTGGGCAGAGTGCGGTGATGGCGTTCTCGACACTGATTGGATTCGGCTCCTCAGCGATCATGATGGGGGTGTTCTCCGATACCACCTGGGCCGAATTAATTGGCCCCTATACGGTGTTTATTTTTTCCTCGATGCTCTTGGGTTGGATTTTTATTGCCATCGCTTATGTGATCAGTGCGTCAGTATCTGAAAAGTCTAAGGCGGCGGGTATCGCTTTGATTACCTGGTTTGTTTTCGTTTTGGTATTCGATCTGGGTTTACTAGGCATGTTGGTAGGTACTCAGGGTAATGTTGATGAAGCGATGTTCCCTTACTTGCTACTGTTGAACCCGACTGACATTTTCAGGTTGGTCAATATTACTTACTTTGCCGATCAAAACTTAACAGGGCTGATGGCCATTGCGCAGCAGACACAGTTTTCTATGCTGTCCCTCTTGGGAGGGATGTTGGTTTGGTTGGCGTTGCCTGTAACTCTGGCGATGGCGATTTTCAATCGCAGGGGGCTGTAATGCTGAAGAATTTCGTTAACGTTCGCAGGGTAAAGTCATTCCTGGGGAGTGCGTTTCTGCTCTTGTCATTCGGGCTGTTGCAGGGGTGCGGTGAAGACTCCGAGAAGACCGCTATGGTGCGTCAGGCCATCGCGATAGAAAGCAGCGATGAATGCCATTTGTGCGGCATGATTATTACTAATTTTCCTGGCCCTAAAGGGCAGCTGTACTCACGGGGAATCAGCGGCAATATGCGCTTCTGTTCGACGCGGGATATGTTTGCTTTTATTGTTGATCCGGAAAATAAGCACAATATTCAGGAAGCGTTTGTCCACGATATGGCCGTGACCCCATGGGACCATCCGGATAATGAAGCCTTCATTGATGCGAAAAAAGCATTCTATGTGATTGGTCATGGTAAAAAAGGCGCAATGGGGCCCACGCTGGCGAGTTTTTCTACTCAGGCTGATGCCGATGCGTTTGTTAGCTCTGAAGGGGGAAGTGTTTATCGGTTTGAGCAGATCACACTGGAGTTACTGATAAGTATGAATCACATGTCAACTGAATCACATGGTGCTTCAGCGCACGAGTAGCCTGATTGTTTCGTGACTTCAGCTCAGCATTAGAGTTTGGTTGGTAAATTGCGGACAATAAAAAAGCCAGCGGAGGCTGGCTTTAGCGTGAAATACAGAGGGATGTGTCAGCCGACTATGCCCTGTTTTTTCAGATACTCTTCATAGCCACCCCGGAAGTCGGTCAGACCGTCTTCTTTGAGTTCGATGACCCGTGTCGCCAGAGATGAAACAAACTCTCGGTCATGGCTGACAAAGATAAGTGACCCTTCGAAATTTTCCAGTGCCAGGTTAAGGGCTTCGATCGATTCCATATCCATATGGTTAGTCGGCTCATCCATCAACAAGATGTTAGGCTGTTGCAGAATAAGTTTGCCGAGCAACATCCGGCCTTTCTCACCCCCGGAAAGTACCTGAACAGATTTCTTAATCTCATTTTGTGAGAAGAGCATGCGACCAAGAGAGCCGCGGATAACCTGTTCATCGGCACCGGACTTGGTCCATTGGGCCATCCAGTCAAACAGATTCATCTCTTTAGAAAATTCGTGCGCATGATCCTGAGCGTAGTAGCCAATATTACTGTTTTCAGACCATTTTACTTCACCGCTGTCCAGTTCAAGATCGCCAAACAGGCTTCTGAGAAGGGTGGTCTTGCCGATACCGTTAGGGCCGATAATGGCGATACGTTCGCCCACTTCAACCATCAGGTTAAGGTCTTTGATTAGTGGTTCAGCATCAAAGCCTTTATTCAGACCTTCGACTTCTAGTGCCAGGCGGTGTAGCTTCTTTTCCTGATCGAAGCGGATATAAGGGCTCTGACGGCTGGAGGGCTTAATATCATTCAGTTCGATCTTCTCAATCCGACGGGCGCGCGATGTCGCCTGCTTCGCTTTAGATGCGTTCGCTGAGAAGCGGCTGACGAAGCTGCGTAGTTCGGCAATCTGAGCCTTCTTTTTCGAGTTCTCTGACTGCAGACGCTCTTGCAGGGCAGTAGACGCAATCATGTAATCATCATAATTACCCGGATAAACACGTAGCTCACCGTAATCCAGATCAGCCATATGGGTGCAGACTGCGTTAAGGAAGTGACGGTCGTGGGAGATGATGATCATGGTACTGTTACGTTCGTTCAGTACACCTTCCAGCCAGCGGATAGTGTTGATATCCAGGTTGTTGGTTGGCTCATCCAACAGCAGGATGTCAGGATCTGCAAATAGTGCCTGAGCCAAAAGAACGCGTAGTTTCCAGCCTGGAGCGACTTCGCTCATCGGGCCGAAGTGCTGTTCAATTGGAATATCCAGTCCCAACAATAGCTCACCAGCACGGGATTCAGCGGTGTAGCCATCCAGTTCTGCGAATTCGACTTCCAGCTCCGCGACTTGAAGGCCTTCTTCTTCGCTCATCTCGGGCAGTGAGTAGATGCGATCCCGTTCCTGTTTGACCTTCCAAAGCTCAGCATGGCCCATGATCACCGTATCGATTACGCTGAACTCTTCAAAGGCGAACTGGTCCTGGCGCAGCTTACCGATGCGTTCATTAGGATCTTTAGAAAAGGTGCCTGAGCTAGCATCCAGGTCACTACCCAGAATCTTCATCAGGGTAGATTTACCACAACCGTTCGCGCCGATCAGGCCGTAGCGGTTGCCCTCACCAAATTTTACGGAGATATTTTCGAACAGTGGTTTGGCACCAAACTGCATAGTGATATTAGCGGTAGTTAGCAAAGCAGGAATCCATCAGTCTTAACGTTGAGTGAAAATTAAGCGGCGTATTGTCCCACAGATCATCATTGAAGTGTGTGAATAGAGTGTTTCTTTTTCATTATTTAACAGAGATACTGTGGCGAAATGGGCGGGGTATATGGATAAAAAACAACTGATAGAGCAGGTTATTAGTCAACTTCAGGCCGATCTTGATACTAATATTGCAGCGGCAAACAAAGCGCGTGAAGACGCAACGCATGAAGAAAATGTGGCTGAAAATAAGTATGACACTTTGGGTCTGGAGGCCTCATATCTGGCCCATGGGCAGTCTAGACGGGTTGAAGCGCTGGAGCTTGAAATAGCAGCCTATAGGAGTATGCCTCTAAAAGAGTTTACTGAAGATTCAGCGGTGGGCCTTTCTGCACTGATCACACTGGAAGCGAATGATGGAGCAGAGAAACGTCTGTTTATTGGCCCTGCAGGTGGGGGTATTCAGGTAGGGCATGAATCTTATACCGTTATCTTTATTACGCCTGAAGCACCCATCGGCAAAGTGTTAATCGGCCGGTATTCAGGTGATGTGGTGTTGTTGCCGCAAGGAGAATTTGAGATTACGGGCGTCTGCTGATGGCGTATAATCCGCAGCAATAATTTTTTAGGGGGTTAGCCGAAGCCCTGAAGTCATTAAGGAATAGCCATGAGCGTTACAAAAGATAAAGTTGTTCAGTTTCACTACAACCTGACCGATGCGGATAACAGCGTTGAAGAAACCACCCGGGGTGGTTCGCCGATGGCTTACCTGCATGGTCACAATAATATGATCACAGGCCTGGAAAGGGCGATGGACGGTAAAGCGGTTGGGGACACATTTTCTGTCACCCTTGAGCCTAAAGATGCCTACGGTGAGTTTTTGCCTGACTGCGAGCAACGGATTCCTGTCAAACATCTGCAAGGTGCTAAGAAGTGGCGTCCGGGTATGGTCGGCACTGTTCATACTGAGCAGGGATTGCGACAGGTAAAAGTCGTTAAAGTCGGTAAATTCATGGTAACGGTAGATAACAATCATCCTTTGGCTGGTAAAGTACTGACGTTTGATATCGAAATCATCGCTAGCCGTGATGCGACCAGTGAAGAGGTTGCTCATGGACACGCCCACGGCGAAGGTGGACATCAGCACTAAAATGCTTTCGGCGTTTTAGTGTAGAACGCAGTTTCGCTGCTTGCTAGAACGGAGCCTTCGGCTCCTGCCAGGTGCTAGATGGAGAGCTTCGTTTTCCTTGCTAGAAAAAGATTAGAGTGTGAAAGGCTATATGGGGACACTCTGTAGCCTTTTTTTGTCTTTGATTTTCTAGCGAGTCGCGTAGCGACGTTTAGCAAACGGCGAAGCCGTGTCTGTTTTCTGATTTATCCGCTCAATCTAGCCTATAGCTAAAAATGAATAGCCCGCAGCCCTTGTCTGGTCAATACTCAGTACAAAGAAAACCTGAGCAGGAGCTATCTTATGAAAACTGAGCGTTTAGAGTTTACCGGGCATGATGGATCACTTCTGGCGGCACGGCTGGATCTTCCGGTAGGTAAGCCAGCAGCCTATGCGCTGTTTGCTCACTGCTTTACCTGCTCTAAGGATATTTTGGCGGCAAAACGAATATCTCAACGGCTGGCTTCTTTAGGTATCGCTGTATTCAGGTTTGATTTTACCGGTTTGGGACATTCTCAGGGCGAGTTTGCTAATACCGGCTTTAGTTCCAATATGCAGGATCTGCTGCATGCTGTAAGTTTTCTCCGCGAGCAGTACTCTGCACCTCAGCTGTTGATTGGTCACTCTCTTGGTGGTGCAGCAGTGCTGGCAATGGCCGGTCAGGTGCCAGAAACTAAAGCTGTCGTGACGATCGGTGCACCGGCTGATCCCAAACATGTACTGCATAATTTTGGCGATCAGGTTGATGAAATATGTACGGAAGGTAAGGCTGATGTGAGTTTGGCAGGCCGTCCATTTACCATTAAACGACAATTTATTGATGATATCTCGACGGTATCGCTAGAACAGGCGGTAACGGGTTTACGTAAAGCGTTGCTGGTGATGCATGCTCCGCTGGATGAAACGGTTGATCTGGCGAATGCCGCACAACTATTTCAGATGGCAAAGCATCCGAAGAGCTTCGTTACTCTGGACTCTGCAGATCATCTGCTAAGCCGTTTTGAAGATGCTGACTATGCCGCTGAAGTAATCTCTACCTGGGCACAGCGATATATTGATGTTCAGGTATTACCTAAACATATGAGTGCGCCGGAAGGTGTTACCAGAGTGTCTGAAGCCGATGCTGATAGTTATACACAGGACGTCAGTGCGGCAGGGCACCACCTTATAGCCGATGAGCCGGCAGGCTACGGTGGTAATTACCTTGGGCCTACCCCGTATCAACTGGTTGCTGCGGGGCTGGGTGCTTGTACTTCGATGACCATTAGAATGTATGCGCGGCAAAAGAAAATACCACTGGAGCATGTTCAGGTGGATGT
>JAIBCZ010000088.1 GCA_024679645.1 Amphritea sp. | reverse complement strand
TTTAGAAGCTTCTCTTTTGCACCGAGAAATATTGTTTAAAAAAGAAGTTGAGTAATGAAGATAAACGGGCCTTACGAGGCTCGTTTTTTTTATGATTAATAAATAGCTTTAGAACGACACTAAATTTTATCTCCCTTCTATTTGATCAGTGCTTACTGCACAATAAGTGAGTAGCATAAATGTATATGGGGAAGTATGAAGTTTCAGCAGTTAAATGCGTTTAAAGCTGTGTATGAATTAGGCACGGTGACAGCGGCCGCTGAAAGTCTTTATCTGACCCAGCCTGCGGTGAGTAAACTGGTGACGGCGCTGGAATATCAAGTGGGTTTTAAGTTATTTGAACGCATTAAAGGGCGTCTTATTCCGACTGAGCAAGGTAAGGCTTTTTATGTGGCGGTGGCCAAGGCGTTTACCGCTTTAGATTCTTTAGCTGAGAGTGCTAGGGATATCCGCGATAATCATCTTGGCAGTTTGCATATTGCTGCTTTTCCTTTGTTATCCCATGCCTATTTACCCAAGCTTTTAGGCCAGTATTTAAAACAAGAGCCTGAATTACAGGGCTCGTTAAAGTCCTATCGCTCAGAAGAAATTTACCGTCGCATGGAGATTCAATCTTTTGATGTGGCGTTTGCCGATGCAAATCATGAAAGCCCCGGTGTGCATAGTATGAATCTAGCCTGTGACTGTGTTTGTATACTCCCCCCTGGCAGTGCTTTAGCGGACAAGCCGAGTTTGCAAGCCAGTGATCTTGTGCATGAGCCTTTTATTCGAGGGGAGGTAGATGATATTCAGCTGCGTATTGATGAGGCGTTTCGTCTTTCTCATATCAAACGTAATGACTTATTAGAGGTCTCCTTTGCCAGTTCAACCGCAGCGCTTGTGGCTGAAGGTGTGGGGGCGGCTATTGTCGATCCTTTTACTGCGCATCAAGCAAGGCATATCAATCCAGAGGTTCAAATTAAGCCTTTTCACCCTGATATCTTGTTTGAATTTACCATCTTATTTCCTGCCTTGAGACCGGTTTCAGGGGCGGCGAAGCAGTTTGTTTCTAGCTTTTTAGACATGACACAATCCCTTGGCATCAAGTTGACCTATGAGTCTGACTGGATGCCAAGAGAGTAGGGTTTAAACCGCGGCGACGACGGATATTTCTACCAAGAGTTCAGGGCCTGCCATGGCCGCTTGTACACAGGCTCGCGCTGGCGCGTGACCTTCTGTTACCCAGTTATCCCACACCTCATTCATGGCATCGAAGTCCTTCATATCCGCTAAATAAATAGTGGCAGACAAGAGTTTGCTTTTATCCGTTTTGATGTCGGCTAATAGCTGATCTACCCGCGCTAGCATGCTGCGCGTTTGTACTGTGATATCGAGGGTTTCATCCCCTGTGACTTGACCGCAAAGGTAGGCAATACCTTGGTGTATAACAGCACGACTCATGCGCTTTTTTTGCTGAACTCTTTCAATAGTCATGTTTTTTCCTGTTCTAATGCTGAGGTATCTAGGCTCGCAAGCTCACCTAGGTTTAACGGTTTAATGGGGGCTCTGACGCGGTAATAACCCACGTCACTGGCCTGTTCTTGTGTTTCATAGGCCATGATTTCGGTGACGGTCAAACCACACTGGCGGCCTTGGCAAGGCCCCATACCACAGCGGGTGAAGCTTTTTAATTGGTTTGGCCCCATGCAGCCCTGCTTGATAGCGGACTTGATCTCCCCATAGCTCACTTCTTCACAGCGACAGACTAAGGTGTCATCTTGCTGAGGTCGTCTAAGGTGTGCAGGTGGTAGATATAAGGCGTCTAAAAACGGCCTAAAGGCCTGTTCCTTATTGAGATGCTTACGCCATCTTTTACTCAAATTATCTCTTTGTTCTAGGCTGATTTTCCCTAGCGTATGGGCAAGGTGAATGGCTGTTAAGCGGCCCTTGTAGGCAGCAGATTGAGCACCAGCAATGCCTGCGCCATCACCAATAATGCTAATGTTTGCTTGGCTTGATTGGCCCCATTCATCAAGCACAGGTTGCCAACAGGCTTGATCTTGATGCCAGTCATGCAAACAACCTGAGGCCATGGCAAGATTGACATTAGGGACGACCCCTTGATGCAAAAATAGGTGCTCGGTTTGAATCTCAACGGTGCGATTCCCCACCTTATATTGGACCTTATCTAGGCTGGCTGGGCCTGCTAAATTTGCGCTTGTATCTGCGTTTGGTGTGGCAAGGGCTTCGAGTGCTTTAACCCCCTTGATATGACTTACCCCTGCGGCCTTGATGGCCTTAATAAGGGAGAGGCCTTTATAAATATGTTGCCAACCTTTGAGTGCGCCATCGAGGTGTTTGATAGCGTTAACATAGTTTGCTTTAGGAGTGGTATCGAGCAAGGCTTTGACCTTGATGCCGGCTTGAATATATTGATACACAATCAAATAAAGTAGAGGGCCAGACCCTGCAAATACGGCACCTTCTGCTGCTACACCACTGGTTTTTAATAAAATTTGTGCAGCCCCGGCTGTCATCACCCCAGGCAGAGTCCAACCGGGTATGGGAAAGGGGCGTTCTTGGGCGCCGCTGGCTAATAATATGTGTTTGGCTTTAAGTGAATGCGCTTGGCTTTGCACTTGATTCTTACGAGAGTAATAAAGCTCGCCTTGTGAACCGAGCTGCCACACACTGGCCTGATTAATATACTGACAATTTGAGGCGTTAAAGGCCTTGGCTAGCTCAATCCCCGCATAATAGTCAGCCCCTAAAATAGCTGTTTTGCTTAATGACTGTTGCTCAATATTACGATAAATTTGTCCGCCAATACGAGATTGCTCATCCACTAAGGTGACATTCAAACCAAGTGCACTTGCTTCAATGGCCGCTGCTAAGCCCGCTGGGCCTGCGCCAACTATCGCCAGATCAGTTTGCATTCACTTGCTCCTTTTGTGCCTTTTCGAGTGCGTTATACGCGAGAGAATCATGCTCTGCCGGTAGGGGAATATGACGTTCTTTTTGTTGACTCACAATCTGCATTCCCCCTGTGACTTGAGTGAGACAAGCTTGCTGATTGGCGACCTGATTTATCTCGACTAGGCATTCAAAACAAACGCCCATCATACAATAAGGCCCCCGCTCAGAACCGGATACCAAGGATTGACGGTTATGCTTAAAGCCCAGTTTTAGTAGGGCTGCGGCAACACTGATGCCTGCGCTTACCTGATAGACTGTGCCATTGATAAGAATGTCAATGAGGCCAGGCTCTGGATTGCGATCAACTTGTATAAACATAAATTAGCTTTTAAACCTGCAATAGTATCAATGTCCTGGTTTAGTGTAGACATGTATGTCTCCTTCTATCATTCGCTTGGCAGCTGAATTGCCGCTCTGTTATTTAATATGGGATCCATTGTAAGCTTGCAGTTAACATAAAGGAAATAAATGGCTATTATATAGAGTATTCACAAAATAAATAAAACCGTAAGTCAGCAGCTAGAGTAGGGTTAAACATGAATCTGGATAAGATCGATCTCAATCTATTGGTATACCTGGATGTGCTGTTGCGGGAACGGAACGTTACCCGTTCAGCCAGTTTGCTGGGTATTACTCAGCCCGCCATGAGTAATGGTCTGAGGCGTCTGCGTGAGACCTTAGGTGATCCTTTATTGGTAAGAACCAGTGAAGGCATGGTGCCAACTGAGCGTGCCCAGGCGATACAGCCGATACTGAGACAGACGCTTGCATCCGTTGAGCAGGTAATCGAGCCGACGTCTGAGTTCGATGCCAGCTCAAGCAATCGGGTATTTCGAATCATGACCAGTGACTACGGCGAGGCAACGCTTCTGCCGCGTTTACTCGAGCGGTTGCGAAGTGATGCGCCCAATGTTGTTTTGGATATACTCACGCCGAGCGACATGAGCTTTTTGGAGGTAGAAAGAGGGCAGGTGGATCTGGTGATTAACCGCTTCGATTCAATGCCGCAGTCATTTCACCAGCTGACTTTATGGCGGGATAGCTTTTCCTGTTTACTCAGTGCTGAGAACCCAATAGGGGATGACTTCACGTTAGAAACCTACCTTCAGGCCAGTCATGTATGGGTCAGTAAAACAGGCATGGGAGCGGGAGTTGGTTTGACGCCTCAGGATACTAAACGCCTGGGCTGGGTAGATGAAGCGTTGCAGCGCATTGGTCATCGACGTCATATCACCGTATTTACCCGTCATTACCAATCGGCATCATTGATGGCGGAACAAAAGTCCCTGGTGGTGACCATCCCAACGAAGGCTGCATTAGCCCAGACTGATAATGCCAGGGTAGTGATTCGTGTGCCGCCCTTTGATGTACCTGAATTTGAGCTAAAAATGGCCTGGAGCCCATTGCTACAGCACAATAGCTCGCATAAGTGGATAAGGCGTTTAATCGCTGCAGTTGCAAGGGATATAGAAGCTGAGGCTGCGCCTTATTAATGAAGGTCAGCCTCAGTCTAAACCATTAGGGCGCTGTTATTCAGTATAGATTGAGCCTTGGTTATAGAGGTCAGCTAATAGCTGCAGTTGCTGATCATTCCACTCTCCCTGATTGATGACAATCATCGGCACCTGGCAAAGGTTGGTCGCCAGTGCACAGCTGCTCCCTGAAAGCTTGAAACAGTTGCCGTCAGCATAGAGTTGAACTTCATTATCTGAAACGGTGCTGTAAGAGAAACGGCTGCCTTCATTACGAATGAAGCAAAGATCCCCCTCTTTTAAAGCGGTACGAATTTCATCAATCGTGGCCAGCTGTTCTGGTTCCTGGTCAAGCTCAGGATACTTTGGCTCAGTCACAAATTTACCCAGCCATTCACCCAGACGAGCGTCATCCTGAAGGTAGCTGGTAAATATATCGCGTACTTTTTCTAATGCTTTCGCAGGGATCTCGCCAGGGTTGTCCTGCAATGTCAGATCCGGATCAGTGTAACGGGATTCAGATGTTAGTTTTTCGCCTATGAAGTCGGTAAAGCTGCGCATGATCTCAGCATGGGACGGCGCGCGGAAGCCGACAGAGTAGGTCATGCAGTCATCGGACTCACCGATACCATTATGGCCAACCTGCGGGGGAATATAGAGCATATCGCCGGGTTCAAGTACCCAGTTATACTCGGGTTCCCATTCGGTCATAATCATGACCGGCGTATTGGGGCGACGGGGTGAGTTCTGATCAAAAAAACCACCCACTTCCCAGCGACGCTGACCCTGGGTCTGGATGAGAAACACATCATAGTTGTCGTAATGGGGGCCAACACCGCCACCCTGGCTGGCAAAGCTGACCATCAGGTCATCGTACCGCCAGTTAGGAATAAAACGGAATTGCTCGACAATATCGCTGGCTTCAGGAACCCAGCTATCGACAGCCTGAACTAAAAGTGTCCAGTGAGTTTCAGGCAAATTCGCAAAGGTTTCTTCGTCAAAAGGACCGTGCTTTATATCCCAATCGATTCCGTCAGGGCTCTGGATAACAAGGCGAGACTCGACATCTGCTTCAAGGGAAAGGCCTGCCAGCTCATCAGCCCCTACAGGGGCCTCAATATCTGGGAAAGCGTTACGCACCAGTAATGGTTTTTTCTGCCAGTAATCACGCAGAAACTCCTCAATTGAGATGTCGCCGAAAGGTGAGTCGCTCATTGCTCTGATCCTTTATCCTGATGCTGTTCTGCGGATTTATCGTGAGTCGTTATTTTGGCAACGGTCTCATCGATTGAAGTAAGTATGCCCCGAAGCATATTCAATTCGGTACGCTCAGGGCGGGAGCGGTTAAAGTAGCGGCGCAACTTCTCCATCACTTTGCCCTCATGCTGCGGAATGATAAAACGGGTTTTGCGTAAAGCGCTTTCAAGGTGTTCATAAAACAGCTCAATATCGCGAATCAGCGGGTAGGGTTGTTCCTGATCAACATAATCATTCTTCTCATGAGCCTGCCAAATCTCGTAACAGACCAGCTGAATAGCAGCGGATACGTTGAGTACCGGATACTCTGGATTAGCAGGAATATAAACATGATAGTTACACTTCTGCAGTTCAGAGTTATGGAGCCCCATGGTCTCACGGCCGAATACTATGGCGACTTTTCCATGTTCCGCTTCGCCAACCACTTTCTTAGCGCAGTCGTGGGCATCAAATATAGGCAGATCAAAGGTGCGATTACGGGCACTGGTACCGATAACCAGCTGACAGTCGGCTATTGCCTCATCCATCGTGCTAACCACCACGGCGTTGTCGAGCAGTTCTTTCGCGCCTGCGGCCCGGGCATCTGCTTCTTCATCAGGAAACACGCGGGGATCAACCAGGTACAACTGGCTCAGGCCCATATTTTTCATCGCCCGGGCGGCTGCGCCGATGTTGCCGGGGTGATAGGTATTGATCAGTACGATACGGATATTATCGAGCATAGGGTCACGCTGTATGTGTCAGGCGGTTATCATAATCAGTTACTGCCTGAAGGTTATTGTTTCAGATCAGCCTTCAAGCTTCTGTGCGAATTGCTGTAAGTCCCAGATAAACCGCTCCCGATGGAAAAGATGTGGTGAATGGTCCGAGGCTTCATAAGTATGCAGTTCTGTATCAGGGATTGCATCCCGTACATACTCAGCGACTTGTTGCGAATAGAACTGGCTCTCATCACCATATATAAGCAGAGCAGGGACGCTGACCTGTGGCAATACTGAGCGAAAATCAGCCTCAGTTAAGCTCTCCCAGCACTGTACTAAAGGTTCCCCTTCCAGGGTTTCCAGGTGTTGGCGTAATCGCTGGAAGCTATGTGAATTCTGATGATAGTTGTCGTAGGATTTTTTATTGTAGCCATTAGCGACTAACTGCAATAAGCCTTCAGCAAAGCTCTCCCGTAACAGAGCGATCAGGCGTTGATTGGCAGCGCTATCAAAATTACCGTAAACCCCCATCTGCCACTGTTCATCGGTAACCAGTTTTGGTGACTGATCAATGATGCAGACACCTGCCAGACGGTCGCAGCCGAAATCACGAATATACTGCCATAAGGTTAGCGCTCCCATGGAGTGACCGAGGACCAGAACATTCTCTAATTGATGATGTTCAATAAGCTCTTGCAGGTCTGCTGCCATATCTTTGACATGGGTGCTGGTGCCGGGCGCTAATGGATGCCCGCCATGACCGCGGGCATCCCAGCAGAATACTTCATGGCTTTCGGCCAGCTCTGATGCAAAGGGTAACCAGTCTTTGCCGCTGGAGCTCCAGCCGTGTAGAAAGATCACAGGGCGGCCTTTGCCAAATCTAAGATAGCGTAACGACGAGCCATCTTTTGTAGTTATTTTTTCCATGATTTCAATTACTTAAATAAGAAAGTTAAAGCAATAAAAAAGCAGAGCCGAAGCTCTGCTTTTTCTTGCTAAGTGTCGATCAGATCGCTTTGGCCTGATCTACAGCATTACCAATATAGCTATGCGGTGTCAGCTGCTTAAGCTCTTCTTTCGCTGCTTCAGGCATGTCCAGAGTATCAACAAAGGCCATGATGGTCTCTTTGTTCATGTCCTGACCGCGGGTCAGTGCTTTAAGCTTTTCATAAGGTTCTTCGATCGCATATCGACGCATCACAGTCTGGATAGGCTCAGCCAGTACTTCCCAGCTGTTTTCTAAATCAGCGTCCAGGCGAACCGGATTCAATTCAAGCTTGCTGATGCCTTTCAGGCTGGACTGGTAAGCAATCAGGCTATAGCCGAAGCCAACACCCATGTTGCGCAGAACAGTAGAGTCCGTCAGGTCACGCTGCCAGCGAGAAACGGGCAGCTTAGCCGCAAGGTGCTGCATAATTGCGTTAGCAATACCCAGGTTGCCTTCAGAGTTCTCAAAGTCGATCGGATTAACTTTGTGCGGCATAGTCGATGAGCCAACTTCGCCAGCGATAGTTTTTTGCTTGAAGTAGCCCAGCGAAATATAACCCCAAATATCACGATCAAAGTCAATAATGATGGTATTGAAGCGGCAAACGGCATCGAAAAGCTCAGCGATGTAATCGTGTGGCTCAATCTGAGTCGTGTATGGGTTGAAGTTCAGCCCCAGGCTTTCAACGAATTCTTGTGCATTTTGAGCCCAGTCAACATCTGCGTAGGCTGAGATGTGTGCGTTGTAGTTACCAACAGCACCATTGATCTTACCCAGGAGCTCAACTTTACTCAGCTGATTGATTTGACGCTGCAGACGGTAAGCGACGTTAGCCAGCTCTTTACCAACAGTGGTAGGTGATGCCGTCTGTCCGTGGGTGCGTGACAACATCGGTTGAGTTGCGTAATTGCGTCCCAGTTGTGCGATTTCGTCAGTAACCTGCTGCATAACCGGCAACATCAGTTCCTGACCCTCTTTCAGCATTAGTGCGTGGGACAGATTGTTGATGTCTTCTGAGGTACAGGCGAAGTGAACAAATTCACTGATGGCTGCCAGTTCGGCATTATCAGCGATGCACTCTTTAATCAGGTATTCAACTGCTTTAACGTCATGGTTGGTGGTGCGTTCAATCTCTTTAACCCGGTTAGCTTCAGCTTCACCAAAGTTGTCAACCAGAGCGTTGAGAACCGCATTAGCCGAA
>JAIBCZ010000105.1 GCA_024679645.1 Amphritea sp. | reverse complement strand
TTCACGACGGGTACGCGCGTGCATGTACTCAGCCAGCGCCTCGGCAAGCCGGTCTGCCAGTGCTTTGACCATGATGCTGTTATAATCATCGTGATCCGCCTCGTAGGCATCAATCATCACCTGATCACCGAAGCCTGCGGACACTGCAAATGCACCAAAGTAATCAGGCTTATCGCTGTCTTTTGGCGCGATAAAGTCGGTAAGGCACATATTCGGTTTACCATCGACCTTCTCAACTTGCTGCCGCAGATTGTGCAGCGTCATTAATACCTCAGACCGGCTGTCATCGGTATAGAGTTCGATATCGTCATCATCAATGCTGTTAGCCGGGAACAGGCCTACAACGGCACGCGCTTCAAGTTTACGATTGGTGATGATGTCATCCAGTAACGCTTTAGCATCGTCGAATAAACGAGTGGCTTCTTCACCAATGATCTCATCCGTTAAAATACGCGGGTAGCGGCCAGCAAGTTCCCAGGAATGGAAGAAAGGTGTCCAGTCAATATAGTCACGTAGCTCATTCAGATCGATATTATCAAACTGCTGAATGCCCAGCTGAGCGGGGACCGGTGGAGTATAGCTGTCCCAGTCGATTTTGAATTTATTCTCTCTTGCCTGAATCAGTGAGATGCGACGCGCCTGATTTTGGCGTTCAGCAAAACGTTGACGTACTGCTTCATAATCCTCTTGTATCTCTTTGACATAAGAAGCTTTTTTGTCTTTTGAGAGCAAGGTGCTGGCGACATTTACTGCACGGGAGGCATTGGTCACATGGATGACCTGATCCCGGTTGTAACCTTTATCGATCTTCACTGCAGTATGCGCTTTAGAAGTAGTAGCGCCGCCGATCATCAACGGAATATCAAATCCCTGGCGCTCCATCTCTTTGGCCACATGGACCATTTCATCAAGAGAAGGGGTGATCAGACCAGACAGACCAATGATATCGACATTCTCTTCTCGAGCGGTACGCAGAATTGTCTCGGCTGAAACCATAACGCCAAGATCGATAATTTCGTAATTATTACACTGCAAAACTACGCCGACGATATTCTTGCCGATATCGTGAACGTCTCCTTTTACGGTGGCCATGAGAATCTTGCCATTGGTCTGGCTTCCAGCGCCTTCTTTTTCTAACTCGATGAAAGGCATCAGATAGGCGACCGCTTTTTTCATTACCCGTGCAGATTTAACCACCTGTGGCAGAAACATCTTGCCGGCACCAAACAGATCACCTACGACCCCCATACCATCCATCAGCGGCCCTTCGATTACTTCAATAGGGCGATCGAACAGCTGACGACACTCTTCGACGTCTTCGTCGATAAATTCAGCAATTCCTTTTACTAACGAATGGGAGAGTCTCTCTTTAACCGGCAGGCCACGCCACTCGAGCACTTTTTCTTCAGTCTGAGCGCTGCCATCACCACGATACTTTTCGGCGATTTCGAGCAGTTTATCGGTGCCTTCATCATCGGTATTCAGAATGACGGCTTCAACAGCAACCCGCAGCTCTTCTGGCAGATCATCATAGATCGCCAGCTGACCAGCGTTGACGATACCCATATCCATGCCTTGTTGGATAGCATGGTAGAGGAAGACACAGTGGATCGCTTCCCGTACCGGGTTATTACCGCGGAATGAGAAGGAGACATTGGATACGCCCCCTGAGATCATCGCATAGGGTAAGTTTTTCTTAATCCAGCCGGTGGCGTTAATGAAATCAACCGCGTAGTTGTTGTGCTCATCAATGCCGGTGGCGACAGCAAAAATATTAGGGTCAAAAATAATATCTTCCGGTGGGAAACCAACCTGTTCTGTTAATACCTTATAAGAACGTTCACAGATCTCAATCTTACGTTGCTCTGTATCGGCCTGACCATCTTCATCGAAAGCCATCACAACCACGGCCGCACCGTAACGACGCAGTAGGTTTGCCTGTTGGATGAATTTCTCTTCACCCTCTTTCAGGCTGATCGAGTTCACCACGCCTTTACCCTGAATGCATTTCAGGCCTGCCTCAATAACCTCCCACTTGGATGAGTCGATCATAATCGGCACACGTGAGATATCCGGTTCAGAAGCGATCAGGGTGAGGAAGCGCACCATCGCCGCTTCAGCATCCAGCATACCTTCATCCATGTTGATATCGATGATCTGCGCACCGTTTTCAACTTGCTGACGAGCAACATCCAATGCTGTTTCGTAGTCGCCTTCTTTAATCAGGCGTTTAAACATCGCTGAACCAGTAACGTTGGTACGTTCACCAACGTTTACAAACAGGGTATCGCTGTTGATGTTTTGTGGTTCGAGACCAGCCAGACGGCATTCAACCGGAATATCTGGAATCTGACGGGGAGGGTGCTCATTTGCAGCATTACCCATCGCCGTGACGTGTTCAGGCGTGGTACCACAACAACCGCCGATAATGTTCAGAAAGCCTGATGCAGCCCAATCGCGGATCTCGTTAGCCATTTGCCAGGGCGTTTCATCATATCCACCGAATGCATTAGGCAAACCTGCGTTAGGGTGAGCAGACACATAGGTATTCGCTATCCGTGACAACTCTTCCACGTACTGACGCAATTCCTGTGGTCCCAGCGCACAGTTAAGGCCGATAGAGAGTGGCTTTATATGACGCACCGAGTTCCAGAAAGCTTCTGTCGTCTGTCCTGACAAGGTTCGTCCGGATGCATCGGTGATGGTGCCAGAAATCATAACTGGCAGCTGCATCCCATGATCTTCAAAATACTGGTCAACCGCAAAGATAGCCGCTTTTGCGTTCAGCGTATCAAATATAGTTTCAATCAGAATAATGTCAGAGCCGCCTTTTACCAGACCATCAATGGACTCTGTATAGGCTTCAACCAGTTGATCAAAACTGACATTACGAAAACCCGGATCATTCACATCGGGCGAAATAGAGCAGGTACGGTTTGTTGGTCCCAGTACACCGGCTACGTAACGAGGTTTAGCCGGATCATCAGCGGTTATCTGATCAGCTACAGAGCGTGCAAGCTGTGCTGCTACCAGGTTTATTTCATGGCTGATCGATTCCATAGCGTAATCGGCCATAGCGATACTGGTTGCGTTAAAAGTGTTGGTCTCGACTATATCGGCACCGGCTTCGAAATAAGCACGATGAATTTCACTGATAATATCGGGCTGAGTCAGTACCAGCAGGTCGTTATTACCCTTCAGATCGATATCCCAATCCGCAAATCGGTCACCGCGGTAATCCTTTTCTTCGAGCTTGCGATCCTGAATCATGGTGCCCATACCACCATCAAGAACCAGAACGCGTTCCGCCATTGCCTGTTTAAGCTGCTCGGTCTTATCGGTTTGAATTGCTACTACCACGGTGAAAACCTATCTATAACCTATTGTAAAGGCGGCTATTTTATAGGAAATTCACAGGTTTTGGGTGAGTTAGACTCATCTGTGCATGAAAAACTTTTAGGTTAACTGCGATTAAGAACAATAGCTTAGGCTCTATCAGAGCTAAAACTGTGCGATCATCGTTAAATATCTACAAAAGTTATAGGGATTACCCCTTAATATTTAAAAAATTGCTGGTACAATTGCCCTCCAATTATAGGTAAGTAATGCATTAACTTAAGTTAATAAGGCGCTTACCTGTGTTGATTCCGCAACAGTAGTTGTGAAAAGACCAGCCATCAGCAGATGGTGAAGCAGTAATGCTGAGGTTTGGTACTGATGATTTACGGTGAAATATCACCACAGGATCTCGGTAAAGAGATGCTGAGCTTCTGGCTCAGCGGTGTTAATGTCCGGCTTTGCCGGCAAATTGAGACGCAGGTCATTAATATGCTGCAAACATTCTTAAAAGCTAAATTGCACCGGGTAACGGTTACCCATGCGGAACTTCATTATGAAGGTTCCTGCGCTATTGATGGGGTTCTGCTCGAACGCTCCGGCATTAAGGAGTATGAGCAGATCCATATCTACAACATCAATAATGGCGAACGTTTTACAACCTACGCAATCCGCGGGGAAGATAACAGTGGCATTATTTCTGTCAATGGCGCCGCAGCACATTTAGCTTCAAAAGGAGATCTGTTGATCATCGGATCTTATGTGCAACTGGATGAACAGGAAGCTGAAACCTTTCAACCAACACTTTGCTATTTTGAAAATGCCAAGAATGAAAATGATGCTCACCGCGTTAGCGATGAAGAGCTTCATCAGCGTAACGTTATGACCGGCATTAAAAACAGTATTGCCGTTCAGGAAAATAATTAGGGCGCTGTTTATTTAGTCCCATTAAAGCCACCTTCAGGTGGCTTTTTTTATGCGTAACACTTTCTCAATATTTTCATTAACCATTCAAGATTGTCGACAATCCTTCTGGATTGTCTAATTATTACCCGGTATTAGATCAATAAACTGCCTAATACTGATATAAATTACATATATAGTAGACAATTTAGCCTTTTGTAGTAGTTTAATTTTAGCCTTTCTCCGTTAGAGTGGTTTCAATGAAGGAGCGAACAGAGACGAAAGCGCTTTGCTCACACCTTCCTTAAGTGGTTACATCTGCAAATACCATGATAGGTCTCGATAACAACAAGCAGGTGCTACCGGTCTGAAACATATAATAATGGTTACAGCGAAGGGCCAGTGCTATGTCCTATAAAGACGAATACAAAAGATCAATCGAAACGCCAGAAGCCTTCTGGGCAGAAAAAGCTGAAGCGGTTAAATGGTATAAAAAGCCAGAAACTATTCTCAGTAAAGATGAAAACGATATCTACCGCTGGTTTGCAGACGGTGAGATGAACACTGCTTATTTAGCACTGGACTACCACGTTGAAACCGGCCGTGGTGACCAGGACGCACTTATTTATGACTCTCCTGTAACTAATACTAAACAGCGTTATACCTATTCAGAGCTGCGCGATGAAGTCGCGAAGTTTGCCGGCGTCCTGAAAGCTCAGGGCGTTGAAAAAGGTGATCGTGTTGTTATCTATATGCCGATGATTGCTGAAGCAGTTATTGCGATGCTGGGTGTTGCCCGTCTGGGTGCAATTCACTCTGTCGTATTTGGTGGTTTCGCGCCGCATGAACTGGCGGTTCGAATTGATGATGCTGAACCTAAGGTTGTAGTTACGTCATCCTGTGGTATTGAGATTGCAAAAGTAATCGCATACAAGCCCCTGTTGGATGAGGCAATTGAAAAGTCTGCCCATAAGCCTGACAGCTGTATTGTTTTCCAGCGTCCGGAAGTAACTGCTTCTCTGATCGATGGTCGTGATCTTGACTGGGCTGAAGCCATGGCAACGGCAGAACCTGCTGATTGCACCCCGGTTAAAGCGACTGATCCTCTCTATATTCTTTATACGTCTGGCACCACAGGCAAGCCTAAAGGCGTTGTACGTGATAATGGTGGCCATGCTGTAGCATTGAAATACAGTATGAAAGCGATTTACAACATGGAGCCGGGCGATGTGTTCTGGGCTGCATCAGATGTTGGCTGGGTTGTTGGGCACTCCTACATTGTTTACGGCCCGCTGTTGGCTGGTTGTACTACGGTCGTTTACGAAGGTAAGCCGATTAAAACGCCTGATGCCGGTGCGTTCTGGCGTGTATGTGAAGAGTACGGTGCTAAAGCGCTGTTTGCAGCCCCAACTGCATTCCGTGCGATTAAGAAAGAAGATCCGGATTCCGAGTTACTCAAGAACTATGACCTGAGCAAGCTGGAAACGGTCTTCATGGCAGGTGAACGGCTTGATCCGCCAACGTACCACTGGACGAAAGACACTCTGGGTAAGCCTGTTATCGATCACTGGTGGCAGACTGAAACCGGCTGGGCGATCTGTGGCAACCTGACCGGTGTTGAGATGCTTGAGCCTAAGCCTGGCTCATCAACAGTACCAGTGAGCGGCTTCAATGTTCAGGTTCTCGACCATGAAGGTAACGAACTGCCGAATGGCGAGCAGGGTAATATTGCGATTAAACTGCCGATGCCACCAAGCTGCCTGCCAACGGTGTGGGGAGACTTTGAGCGTTTCCGCACCAGTTATCTATCTGAATTCCCAGGCTATTACTCTTCTGGTGATGGTGGTTACAAAGACGATGATGGTTATGTTTTCATCATGGGGCGTACCGATGATGTAATCAATGTTGCCGGTCATCGTTTGTCTACCGGTGAGATGGAAGAGATCGTTGCAGATCACCCATCTGTAGCTGAGTGTGCCGTTATAGGCATCAATGATCCATTGAAAGGTCAGCAACCGGTTGGCCTGGTTCTGCTGAAAAACGGCGTTGAAGCTGACGACGCTCAGATCGAGTCTGAGTTAGTAGCGATGGTACGTAAAGAGATCGGCGCCGTCGCATGCTTCCGACGCGCTATCGTTGTACAACGTCTGCCAAAAACACGTTCGGGTAAGATTCTGCGTAAATTGTTGCGTCAGATTGCTGATGGTAAAGAGTATTCGATCCCTTCTACTATCGACGATCCGGCTTCTTTGCCAGAGATTCAGGAAATTATGGACCGCAACGGGCTAGTTAGTTAAACCCAGGCACATATAAGTAGTGCTATGTAAGGCAGCCTTTGGGCTGCCTTTTTTATAAAGTTTTCCGCATTTTCTCTACGCTGAACGAGCGCTAAAGAAATTCCCGGAAGTTACTTTCCTCAGGTTACCTCATCATCCATTGCTAGTATAAAAACAGACTTTTTCCTATTTACTGTTTTCTGCCGCTCGATAAAACTTACCTAAAGACGAAAGCTATTGTGATAGTCCCGGTATTTCTTGGTTTTAATTGATAGCTCCAGAGGCGAATATGCTAAAGGAAACAACGAAAGAAAAGTTTACTCTCGAATTTATTGAAGAGAGAATTGAAAACATACCTGCGTTTCCTTACGTTGTTTGTGAGCTTATTCAAATCTCTCAAGATGCCCATGATTTTTTTGAAAAAGTCGAAGACCTTGCGACAAAATCCCCGATTCTAGCAACAAAAATTCTTAGCTTTGCCAATTCTGTTACTTCAGCCTCATGTAATCAGATCACAAACCTCCATAAGGCACTGATTCGTCTTGGAGTGTTTAAGACGCTATCACTAATTACTGTTGTTACTTTTACCCATAATCTTCCTCACTCGAAGCCCCACCATAAAACAATTTGGCGCCACTCTTTAGAAACCGCATTTTTGAGCAAATATCTGGCAGAAAGCCTCTCTGATTTACGAATAGATAAAGACCTGACTTACCTTTGCGGCTTGCTCCATGATCTTGGCAGGTTCGTGTTTCTTCATATCA
>JAIBCZ010000051.1 GCA_024679645.1 Amphritea sp. | reverse complement strand
GTGACCGCCGCCACCGATAATGATGACGTCATACTTCTTCTTTGGCGTAGGGTTACGCCAGGCGCGCTGCCAGTTCTCGTGATGAGTCAGTCTGTTGCATCAGCTCGAACTTTAAATGGCTTTGATCTCACCGGCAGTCTGATATACGAAGGCCATATAGTCCCTGGCGGGCCAGCAAAAGGCGGCATTCCTGCTATTGATCAGCCTGTGTTTAATCGGGCTGAGGATGTTAATTGGCTTGAGCCTGAGCAACGGGTTATCGGGGTTCATCATAACGGTGTGGCGAAAGCTTACCCTCTGGCGATCCTCAATTGGCATGAGATTGTGAATGACCGCTTTGCTGGTGATCCCGTCGTCGTAACCTACTGTCCTCTGTGCGGCAGTGGGGTTGTTTATCAGGCGAGAATGGATAACCGGGACCTGACCTTCGGTGTTTCAGGGCTACTGTATAACAGTGATGTGCTGCTGTATGACCGTCAGACTGACTCGCTCTGGTCTCAACTTCATCATCACGCTATTTCAGGTCCGATGAAGGGAAGAGCGTTGGTTCAGTTACCTTCTGAGCATACTCTGTGGCGGAAGTGGCTGAAAGATTATCCGGATACGCTGGTACTGTCCCGCAACACCGGGGCGACCCGGGATTACAACAGAGATCCTTATGACGGCTATGAAGAGTCTAAGCTTCTCTATTTCTCAGTGGAGTTTATGAGTCAGGCTTTCCACCCTAAAGCGCGGGTAATCGGGGTGGAGTTAAATGGTTTAACCAAGGCCTATCCTTTTTCTGAACTGGCAAAAAGTGCCTTGAGCGGGGTGCTGGAAGACCGCTTAGGCGAAGCGGCTCTGCAGATTGAATATGATGCCGAATCTCAGAGTGCGCGAGTGTTTCAGGGAGCTGAAGAGATCCCCGTGGTGAATCTGTTCTGGTTTTCATGGTTTGGATTCCATCCGAATACACAGATATATCGTGTGACTGAATAAAAACCTCAGCAGAAGCCAGAAGGCGTCGGGTGTGGGTATTTGCTGTTTTGAATGAGGCTGGGACGCCTAACGCCTAAGGGGATGAATAAAGCAGTGCCGAGCCTGTCGTAATTGTCTGAGTCGCCTTTTTTACAGCCCTTTAATAACGGGGGGTACAGGCGGGTAGATGATCAAGATTGGTTTTTGATTGTTGCCTATACCTCCAATGAATTCTGGGTTCCCGAGCTAGAGATGATATATATCAAGCCAGGGTTTTGCAGAGGCAGTATTCTGCAATCCAGAGAAAAACAGAGGTGAAAGAGATGATTTCGACGTTTTCCGATTTGCAGGATGCGGTAGCAAAAGAAGATGAACCGCAGCGCCTATTGATGCTGTTTGCTAAGGCCGAAGGGGGTTCATCAAACCCGAAGAAGCAGCGTAAACAACAGCGCGGTACGATTGAACCTGTTATGTGTGTCGATAAACTGCCCGAAGAGGTTGGGTCTTTCGCGCAGCTGGTGGCTGAAGCGGATAATATTTCTAAAGAGTGGAATTTCATTATTATTGCCGGCCTGGCAGGCGAGAATGGCATGGCGCCCACGACTGAAGATGCCGACCCTTACCTGAATAAGATGGCTAACGGTCTGGCAATGGGTGAAGACCTGTCCCGTTATCTGATTTTTGACCGGAATGAAAACCCGATTGTTATGCAGGAGTGATTAACCGAAAGGCGATCGCAGGCTAAACCTGCTTTTCTGTATTTTCAGGGTAAAAAAAAAGGCCACTAAAAAGTGGCCCAAAGGAGTCTCGTTAAGACCTAGACGGTCCCGAATGAACGAGTGCTGTTAAAAATGTTTTGCTGGCGCTTCAAATTAAGTTTCTTAAGATTACGAACCAGAGAGCGGAACATACCAACCAGGAATTCACTACGCTGTGCTTTGGCATGGGCAATGTAGTGCTTAGTGTCAACGTTACCAAATTGATCCAGCTTAATTTCCTGTTCGAATGTATGCATTATTACCACCAATAAAATTCATTAAAACGCCACATGAGTGGCTTGACCCGCCTGAGTTTAATTCTGATGCGTATTCATAAACGCTTCAATAAAATCAGTATCTATAGTGCCTGTCGGCTGGATCATCGTTAAGTTGATGTTTATACTAAGGTCGCACTGTTGATAAAACAAACGACAGTTTTTCAGCTTTAACGTGAAATAAATTCACGTATTGAGGTGTTTATCAGACGCTTGCCCCCTTTAAATGCGCTGCGTAGCTTTGAGTCCGCAGCCCGGCTGGGTAGCTTTAACCGGGCGGCCGAGGAGTTGTTCGTCACCCCTTCAGCGGTGAGTCATCAGATTAAATCGCTTGAAGAATTTCTGGGGTTAAAGCTGTTTCAGCGAGAAAAACGACAGGTGCAGATTACCGTTGCGGGTGAAAAGTACCTGGTGGCGGTATCCCATGCGCTGGATGAACTGGATGCTGCAACCCGGCGATTAATCTCTGCGCCGAACACCAGCTCGCTAACCTTTGAGGCCCCGCCTGCATTTCTGAGCCGGTGGCTGATGCCAAAAATTAAAGACTTTCAGGCGCTATACCCCGATGTTGAGCTGCGTCTGAGCACCGGTGCGGTTAATAAAATCGATTTTGATCACAGTGATCTGGATATGGCGGTGTACTTTGGTGATGAACCAGGGGATGACAACATGGAAGTGCATCTGGTGCATCGTTCCGTCGTCGTTCCGGTTTGTAGCCCGCGAAAAATGGAAGAGGATAAAATTGAATCTTTGTCTGATCTGCGCAATCAGCCGTTAATTCATGTCACCAGCCGCCGTAATGAATGGCAGCGCTTGCTGCATAAATCAGGGGTAAGCATGACCGGCGGGGAGAAAGGTTTATCTTTTTCCAGCACCCAGCTGGCATTAGGTGCGGCGCTGGAAGGCCTGGGTATCGCGTTGTCTGATAAATCCCTGATCAGCCGTGAACTGCAGTATGGCCAGCTGGTGGTTCCGGTCGATGTTGAGCTACTCACAGGTAAAGCGTTTTATCTTGTTTACCCTAAAGATCGCCAGATTACTTACGGTATGCGGGTGTTTCGCGAGTGGCTGCTGGAAGTGATGGGGCTGAATAAAGCAGCAGAATAGGCGACTGCCCGGTGACATAGCCTCCGGGCAGCCGCCTTCGTTCAAAAGCGCGTCGATAGCACCAGATTCAGAGTGTCAGTGTCTTCGCCCTGATAATCTTCCTCCCTGACCAGTTCAACAATTAACTCCGCATTATCCTGCAGTTTTCTGGATGCACCCAGCGTCATACGAGAACGGGCAAACAGGTTTTCACCGGCATCGGTTAGCTGTTCACCATCGGCGGTTTTACTGTAGCCCAGAGAGAGGTTGCCTGACGCGCCCATCAGCTCAGTGGCGTAATCGGCACTGAGGTGCCAGACAGATAGTTCTGGCGAGCCTGCTAGTTCATCGAACTGTGCGGTTTTCAGGTATTCTGCAGAAAGAGCCAGAGCGTTTATCTCATAGCTCAGGTTTATTCGGGAGGCGCTGACCTTGTCATCACCGGTCAGGCTGTCGGCCTGGTAGGGATCAGTATTGCGGATATTATTGAGGTAGCCGATGCCGACCGCCAAACCGTTGTCAAAGGCCAGTGCAGCATTGAGGCCCAGATTGTCTACCTTGCTTTCATCACTCTGGCCTTTAAACAGATAGCCCTCGGCGCTGAAAATGCCCTGATTAAAACCGACAAGTAGCAGGTCGTCGGTGTTATCGCTCAGATCGTCGGTTAGTGGATCTGACCAGGCGTTGCCGTTGATTACTGCAAAGGGTATCGCCGTGCGGCCAGCAATCAGAGACCATGGATTATCGTCCGAACTGATCGTGACAATCGCTTCGTCGACAAACAGATCCTGCTCTTCACCCTCATCCTCGTATTTAAGGGTGGTTGATAGCGCCATATACTGATTTACCGAGGCATCTATGGTTAGCTCGACAGAATCAACATCAAGATCATTTTCGCTGCTGCCGTCCGCCTGTTCAGACCCTGTGGCTAAAAACTCAGCGCTGCCGCTGAGCGTCACTGGACTGCTGTGGCTTTGGCTACTGGTTTGCTCGGCCATAGTGTCGCTCAGCTGCGATTCCAGCTGCGCGATACGCTCTTTCAGCATACTGAGTTCTGATTGCAGATCGCTTGCCTGAACCGTCGGTGTAGCGGCTACTGATGCTGTGATCAGGGATGCAAGTAGGGTCTTTTTCATTGTGTTTCCTTCGTTGTAGATCATGAATTGCGCCCGTGAGCAGGCTCAGAAGCGAGCTTCCGGTCTGTTTATGGGCGTTGTTAAAAGTGTTCTATCCGGGTGTCAGAAAGAGAGAGTAGCCAAATGATTATCCCAGGCGGTTGCAATGACAGACGGCAAACGTTCTGTTGTCCCGCGATGCAGGTTATGTCGAAGGCAGTGACCGGTACCTGCACTGATAATAAATTCAGCACTATGGCTGGTTGCCGCCAGACCGCAGCCATCCCTGCTCTTGATAGAGGAGATAAAGCGGTTCTCATGCAGATCCCAGAAAGAGATCAGATCCCCCCGGGGCGCTGATACCGCCGCGAAGCGGCCACTGTGATCAAACCGTGCACTGCCGCAGTAACCTTTCATCGCCAGATTAACCGCGGGTGGTGCACGCAGTAGCTCAATCGGCTGTCCTGGCTGGTGTACTGCAACGAGTGGCCGGTTGTGGCCCATGTCGCCCTGATCTTGCAGGGCGATAACCGTTGCGCCCTGTCGATTGGTATCGATATGGCGGATGCTTAACTGATGCAGATGCGCAGGAAGTTGCTGCTGTTCCAGCCGTTCCCCGGTGAGCAGATTCAGTCGCAGTAACGACGGCTGCATGCTGTCGAGGTTGAGTTTCTCCCGGCCACGATCCGGGTGGGTGAGAATCCCGCCGTTGGCAACCGTTAAGATGGAGCTTGCCGGTTGTTGAACCAGCTCATGGGGGCCTGTGCCGTAGCTGGGGTAGTCGGCGATGATCGGGTAGCCTTCCTCTAGCGCCCGGATCACTATCCGCCCCTGCCCACTACGGATCTCATTCTCAGTGGTGATCAGCCAGCGACCATCATCTGAGAAAATACCGTGGCCGAAAAAGTGTCGCCCGCGGCCTGCCATAATCCGCTTCACAAGTCGTTGCTCGCGATAATCAACCAGATCGATAAAGTTGCCCGGCCGCCGTGCTATGCAGGCCAGCAACGGTTGATGTGGGTGCACCGCGGTATGATGAGCCCGCTCCGGCAGCAAATGATCCAGCAAGACCTCCCCCTGTTGGCCGTTGAGATAGAGGTGGAACTGTCCGTTGCTGGCTTTGGCTGCTGAGGCAAACAGTGGCTTTGCTGGGCGACTATCCTGATCTGCGGCCCGGGTTAACGAGGGCAGCAGTACGGCGCTCCCCAGCAATTGGCAGAAACGGCGACGATTAATCTCCATCACGGCTGTTAAATCCCAGTTGAATATTCATGGCTATCATCTCAGCCGACAACAGATGGTCGAGCTGCTGGAGCGCGTCACTTATCTGTAGTAGTTGGCTGACGGTCTCCGGTTGATACAGACTGGTGATCAATGGCGCCGGAACCGCCTCGAGTTGTGTTTCGAGTCGGTTGAAGAGGGTGATGATGTTATCCGCCTGAGCAGTTCTTCCCTGCTCTCGCAGCAGGCTATCAACGCTAGTTGTGGTGCCTGAATAGAGATGGCTGAGACTGGCGATGTTAAGCCGGATATTACGAAGCGAGCGCTGGCTGCGCCAGGATTCACTACGCTTTGGGCGTATTTTCCCATCTCCAAGCGGCCGGAGGATCTTCTGGTCACGGATAGCTTCAACCGGTTCAATCATTGATTTCATCATATCAACAGCGGCTTCCTGATGGCTGTCGTAGTAGCTTTCCTCTCTGCCTGCGCTGGATAGTGAATCCTTGTAGCCGTGGATCCACTCATCTAACGTTGCCTGGCTGTTGTCAGCTATATATACAGAGACAGCCTGGCTTAACTGGCACCGGTAGCTGTTGTTAGTCAGCTCCGTCAGTGAGCTGGTAAATAACAGGCGCTCCAGAGCGGGTAGCCCTTTTACGCCGATGCTGGCCTTGTAGAGATAATCTGTACTCAGAGTGTTCGGATCTTGTTGTTGCAGCAGTCGATTTAGTTGTTTACCGATCAGGTTTTTCTTATCCGGCCAGAATTGCATACTGAAATTACGCATCAGCGTTTCTATCGGTCCAAACTGGATATGCTGTACCTCCTGCCAGGCGTTCATCGTTTGTTGGAAGGCTTGCCGGGTCTTCTCCAGCTGCGCCTGACCCGGTTGGCGGCAGAGTGCCGTTGTGCTGCTTGCAAGCTTAGCGCTGCTGAGCTGCAATACCCGGTAGCGGGGCAGTATGTGTTCTTCAACAAGGCTCTGGTTAAGCGATTGCCACTGTTGTTCCGTGGGGGCCGCATGGAGTTTCCCTGCGATGATAACCAGTAGTGAGATGCCCAGAAAAACTGGCCATAGGGTGTTAGACATGGAATTCATAAGGACTCCAGAAAAGTAACAAGAGCATTACGTTTGTGGGTTGGCAGGTTGATGACATGCTCCCGTGACGCTTCAGCTTCACCGCCATGCCATAAGATAGCCTCGAGCAGGTTTCTGGCGCGTCCGTCATGGAGAAAGTAAGTATGGCCGCTGACTGTTTTTGTCTGTCCGATGCCCCAGAGAGGCGCTGTTCTCCACTCGGTTCCACTCGCCTGAAACTCTGGCCGGTTATCCGCCAGTCCTTCGCCCATATCGTGAAGTAGCAGGTCGGTATATGGCCAGATCAATTGATTAGATTGCTCGGGCATATCTGCACGGGAGGCGGTAGTAAAGCTTGGCTGGTGGCATTTTGCACAGCCACTCTGATGGAATACTGCTTTACCTTCCAGGACATCAGGCTTGTTAAAGTCAGGGCGCGCAGGTGGTGCCAGATTACGGCTGTAAAACTCAACCAGCTTAACCATCTCCGCGGATGCTTCAGCGTTATCCTGTTGTGGCGTGATGCCGTCGGGTTGACGCAGGCAGTCTTGTTGAGAACTGGTACAATCACCGGCAGCGGCGGAAGCGAATGGAGTGGATATCCCCATGTCACCACTGAAAGCCCCCACTGCTTGCTGGATCAGCGTCGGATTTCCTGCCTTCCAGCCAAATCGCCCCAGGTCTTGTTGTTGGGTGAAACTGTTCCAGACCCGGTTCGTCCGGCCAGAGATCCCATCCTTGTTGCTATCGTCCGGATCAGCCAAGGCCTCAATATCGGCAGGGGCCACAGCTTCCAGTAAGCCCAGGCCAATCATCTGCGGTGCAACCCGTGGCGAGAGCATGGTCTGGGGATGTAATGGGCCATAGCTGAGGTTTGCGATACGGTATTCGGGTTGGCGAAGATTTACCTGCAACCCGTCAGCCAGCATCACTGCCGTTTCACGATAGTGGATCTCCATTCGTCCTTCCCCGGCCATGCCATTGATGGCCATATCCTGCAACTGGCCGCCATAGGTCGGTTCCGGAATCACCCCTGCTTTGCCACTCTCAAGTAGCTGGCGCTGAGTATTGTTCTGCGGCGGAATGCTGAGACGCAGAAACATTGATATCGCATTGTCTTCCGGCCAGTTCGCTTCCGGTGGATGTCCCCGGCCGTCTTTCAGGTGACAGCGCTGACAAGAACGGGCGTTGTAGAGCGGTCCCAGGCCGTCACTGGCCGTGGTAGAGGACGGCGCGGGCACCCAGATTTTTTTGAAGATGCCGTTGCCCAGTTTGAAGTTAAGCTCGTTTTCAAAGCTCATATTTTCTGAACTTTGAGAAAACGCATTGATATTCAGTTGCTTGTGATGGGTCGTACTGCCGCCGGGCAGCGCTTCACCGGGTTCCGGCAAAGGCTGCTCTATCGCTGCAGTCGCTGAAGAGGCCATTGCTATCGTGGTAATCAGGATAGCAATGGAGCTAAGCGCTTGTCTGCGAATCATCGTTTACTCCAGAACCTGAGCCGGATTGTCCAGACTATCGGAGCCTTCCAGCTGGATTCCTTCCAGTTGCAGCAGTGCGATAATGTTCTCAATGGCACGGGTCTCTTCGGTTAGCGCATCGACAAAATTTTGTACCGTCTGGTTACCTGAGGCATTGTCTTCACCGATGAGTACATCGAAGGTTTCTCCCTGGGCTGCACGATCAACCAGCTTCTGGGCTGCATTTTCGGTTGCTTGTAGTTTATTCAGCATATTCTGATTGGCGACAGCGGCCTGAGCGGCAACATAGGCTGACAGGCTTGGGCCGGAAACTGTTGATCCGTCGATACGGGTGTAGCTACCCTGATATACATTGCGGATCCCTTTAGCGTCATAGTAGTGGGACCAGTGAGTATTATCAGAAAAGCAGTCATGCTCCTCTTCCGGGTCATGCAACATAAGACCCAGTTTGGTTCTTTCACCGGCCAGTTCACCGTAGGCCAGGCTCCCCATGCCGGTCAGAATGGTTGCAATGGCACGTTTTTCAGATTTATCGCTGATTTGTTGACGCGCTTCTCCCCCCTCTTTCCAGTTATCAACCATCTCCTGAAGGTCAGTTATCAACAGCTGCGTTGCGGCTTGCAGGTAGTCGCGGCGGCGGTCGCAATGGCCCCCGGTGCAGTTTTCTAAATTAAAATCTGTCGCTGGACGATTTCCCGCGCCCGGGGATGTGCCGTTCAGGTCCTGGCCCCAGAGAAGAAACTCGATGGCGTGATAACCCGTCGCCACATTAGCTTCTATACCGTCGACTTCATGCAGAGTCTCTGACAGCAATTCAGGAGTGATATGGCTGGCATCAATCTGCACGCCACCGACCCGAAGAGAGGTGTTGGCAATGACATTGGCGCGGTAGAGATTGTTTTCATCGGACTCTGAACCGTAGTGACTGCTGTCGACATAGTCGATCAGTCCCTCATCCAGCGGCCAGGCGTTTACCCGGCCCTCCCAGTTATCAACCAGAATATTGCCAAAGCGAAATACTTCAGATTGCTGGTAAGGGACACGGGCGGCTATCCATGCTGCACGCGCTTTGTTGAGTGAGGATTGGGTTGGGTTGTTGAGTAGATTGTTGGTGCTTAGCTGTAGCTCCTTTGCGCTATTAAGAGAGTCTTCATAGGTTGCAAGCGCGATATCAGCATAAGTTCGGACAATGTCAGACGTTCCTGGAATCGCAGTGCTAGCGACTGAGTATTGGAATGTGCTGGCGAGAATAACAGTGGAAATGATGGATTTAAGGTGCATTTAGAAACTCCTGTAAGTTGAATACAGGAGATGCTAATGCAAACAAGAATGATTCGCAATACGATTAACATAAAAGATATGACGTAGAACCTACATTAGCAGGCTCTACGGTGTGATTTATGCCAAATATGTCTCCAATTCGTCTGCTCCGCCGATTCGCTGACCATCAATAAAGACTTGCGGTGTAGTACCCTGGCCACTGATCGCCGCTAAAGAACTGTAACTCAGGCCGTGGTTGCCCAGTTCTACTTCTTCATAGCTTAAGCCCTTCTCTGTCAGCAGTTTCTTGGCGCGTATGCAGTGTGGGCATCCTGGCTTGGTCAGAATGCTGACCCGCTTTGGCTGCTCAGCGGTAGGGTTGATGTAATTAAGCATGGTATCGGCATCGGATACTTTGAACGGATCGCCAGGCAGGTCCGGTTCAATAAATTGCTTCTCGATCACGCCGTCGACGACCAGCATGGAATAACGCCAGCTGCGTTTGCCAAAGCCCAGCTCTTCTTTCTCTACCAGCATGTCCATTCCGGCAGTGAACTCCCCGTTGCCGTCAGGAATAAAGGTGATATTTTCTGCCCCCTGGTCGCCCTGCCAGGCGTTCATTACAAAGGTGTCATTGACCGACAAGCAGATGATGCTATCAATGCCTTCACTAGCGAAAACCGGCGCTAATTCATTGTAACGTGGCAGATGGGTTGTAGAGCAGGTTGGAGTGAATGCGCCAGGCAGTGCGAACACAATAACCTTTTTCCCGGCAAACAGATCATCGGTAGTGATATCAACCCATTGATTATTCTTCTGGGTGTGAAAGGTTACCTGAGGGATGTTTTGGCCTTCTTTCTGAGTGAGCATGTTTTTTACCTTTAAAATTGAGTGCTGTTTCGATAGAGAGATAATGTCAAAGAACGCCTTTTTAATAAAATTAATTAAATAAACAAAGTTGATAGTCAAAAGCTAATTTGAATATTGTCTTAGGGCTCTCTTGTCTAAGCTGGTCAAAAAACTCACAATTTTCACCTGAGTCCCGGCCCCGTAGCTGGCCTATATGGCTTAAATCACTTACGATTAGCGCGCCTTTTTTTCGTTGATTCTTATTGTTCCGGGATTCACTCATGCGCCCTCTGCTACAAGCCTACTATAGTAATTTTCTGGGTAATTCGCCTAGCTGGTATAAGCTGACGATTATTAGCTTTTTGTTGCTTAACCCTGTTCTTCTTGTGCTATTCGGGCCGGTTATCACGGGCTGGCTGCTAATCTTCGAATTTATCTTCACGCTGTCGATGGCGCTTAAGTGCTATCCCTTGCTGCCCGGTGGCCTGCTGGCGATCGAATCGGTGATGCTTCACCTGACTGAGCCGTCCAATCTCTACCATGAAGTGTCCTCTAATCTGCCGGTGATCCTGTTGCTGATGTTTATGGTGGCGGGAATCTACTTCATGAAGGGGATGCTGCTTTACGTCTTTACCAAGCTGCTCTTGAATGTGCGGAATAAAACCGCCCTGTCGCTCCTGTTTACCCTGATGGGAGCGGTTCTTTCAGCCTTTCTGGATGCTTTGACAGTTACCGCCGTGCTGATCAGCGCTGCAGTCGGTTTCTATTCTGTCTATCACCGGGTTGTTTCAGGACGTAATAAAGGAGAGGCCCATGATTACTCAATTGATGATCTCCTGCATGAAGGCCACCGGATAGAGTTAGATAAGTTTCGTGCTTTTTTGCGTAGTCTGCTGATGCATGGTGCGGTAGGCACGGCGTTGGGCGGTGTCAGTACGCTGGTAGGAGAGCCCCAAAACTTGCTGATCGGCGAGAAAATGGGCTGGCATTTTGTCGATTTCTTTATCTATATGGCGCCGGTGTCTATGCCGGTGCTCTTGTGTGGCTTGCTCACCACCATTGTGCTGGAGCGAACCGGCTGGTTTGGCTACGGTGCCGAAATCCCTGAGCCGGTGTTTAATATTCTCAAAGCGTTTGATCAGGAAGCCCAGTCGCAATGGGGAGT
>JAIBCZ010000037.1 GCA_024679645.1 Amphritea sp. | reverse complement strand
TTACTCATCATGCCCTCTCTTTGTTGGATGCAAAGCCAACCACACACAACCGGATACCAAGACAACCGCTAAACCAAACCACTGCACCGCATACCCCAGATGCCTGTCAGGACTTATATTCACTACTGGCCACCCCACTCTAAGCTCTGGTAATAAGGCCTCATCACTACGAATCACCGCAGGATATAGTCGCGGATGACGCTCTGCTAATCGCAACATGTCCAGCTGCTGAACCCGGACTGATTCAGCGCCCCCCCACTGATCCGGACTGAGCTGTATCACGCGCTTTGGCGTAACGAGTCTTCCTGTTACCCTTTGAACATTTGTAGGTAACGCTATCTGCGGTAGCTCTTCGCGATAATGGCTTGCGGCGATCCACCCCAGATTAACCAAAACCGTTACCGATGAATTTTCAGACACAAAAGGCCTGATCACTTCATAGCCACTGCGCCCATTGCGTGTGCGGTTATCCAGCAGATAGGTTACATCCGTTTTAAAGCGTCCGGACAAACTCACCTTCAGCCCCTCAACACGCCCTGAGCCCGGAAGCACATTAAGCACCTCAGGAGCGCTGTTCCATTGATCCAACAGCTGTCTTTTTTCTTCAGCCCGCTGTAGCTGCCATACCCCCAGCCCAGTCAAAACGGGAATAAACAACAGCGCAAGTGTACCTATCAGCCACTTGCTAAGCGGTATTCCCTGGGCTTTACTCATAGAGATACCGGAGAGATGACAATGTTAAAGACACTTATCGTGCTCATATTTATTTTCATAATTATCAGTCTATTTACGGGCCTCTACTTTCTTCTCAAGGATCAAAGCCGGTCCCATCTCACCGTCAAATCTTTGGTTTTAAGAGTGTCACTGGCGATTTTTTTACTCCTGATCATTCTCATCGGGGTTTATAGTGGTGAACTCAAGCTAAGAACAGCATTCCCCGTACTACCTGCGTCTGATCAACCTGCATCACAACAACCTTCGTTATATAAGATAGACAAACAAGAATAGTCCTACCCAAACCACATCAACAAAATGCCAGTACCAGGACACCGCCTCGAAGCCAAAATGGTGGTCTGGTGCAAAATGTCCACGGAGCACCCTGAGTAAAATAATAAAGAGCATTAGTGTGCCCAGCGTCACATGCATTCCATGAAAACCGGTCAGGATAAAAAATGTGGCGCCGTAAACACCAGCCTGTAGTGTCAGACCAAGTTCTTGATAAGCCTCGATATATTCAAGCACCTGAAAGACAAGAAACGCACATCCCAATGCAACAGTAAGCAGTAGCCACAGAACCACCTGGGGGCGACGATTCTGCTTCAAGCGGTAATGCGCAACCGTAACAGTCACACTGGAGCTGAGTAATAACAGGGTATTTAGCAGCGGCAGATGCAACGGATCAATAAGCCCTTCAGGGCCGGGGAATGCTTTCATATCAGGCGTATTCATTAACGGCCAGGTCGCTTCAAATCCCTGCCAGAGCATATTCGACACACCCTTCTCCCCCTCTCCGCCCAACCAGGGAACCGCCAGCACACGGACATAAAACAAGGTGCCGAAGAAGGCCGCAAAGAACATCACTTCTGAGAAAATAAACCAGCTCATACCCCAGCGAAATGAGCGATCCATCTGATCGGAATAGAGTCCTTGTCCGCTTTCATCAATTACATGACCAAACCAGCCCACCAGAATCAGCCCCATACTCAGCGCACCCAGCAACAATAGCCCGAGCCCAAGCAACCCTCCCGAGTCTGAACTCAAAGCATTGATCAACGCGCCTGCGCCATAAGCCATTAGAAACAGCGACACAGAAGCCAAAATAGGCCAGCGGCTCTGAGCCGGCACATAGTAAGCCTGACTACTCATATGAATCTCCTTGCGGGTGCTGTTGAAGCGTCAGCACCGGTCTGGATTCGGGGGTAATATCAAACAGGGTATAAGACAGTGTAATCGTGGAAATATGTTGAGGAAGTTCATTATCAACCATAAAAACCAAAGGCATTGCGCGCTGCTCACCCGCCATCAAAGGCTGTTGTTCAAAGCAGAAACAGTTAACTTTATGCAGATGCGCAGCCGCCTCAGAAGGCGCTACGCTGGGAACAGCCTGCGCCACCATGTAGTGACGGGTCGGATTAAACGCTATAAAGGCCGCCTGCTTCATCTCTCCCGGAAAGACCGATATTTCTGACTGGTCAGGCTGAAACCGCCAGGGCATCGCCTCATTATTAACCCCCAGAAGCTGAACCCGTACCCGGCGCTCATGATTAATGTCAACAACCTGAGCTACCGGCCCATTATTTAACACTTTGCCGTTCAGCCCCGTCACTCGGCAAAATACGTCATAAAGTGGCACCAGCAGAAAGCCAAAACCAAACATCAGCACTGTACCGGCTACCAGTCGGGTTATCAGAGAACGGTTACGTCGTTGCAACGGACTCATCATCCACCTCGATCATCATTCCGATGAGGACGGGTAAAAGTCGGCGATTCAGTGAAAGAATGGTATGGCGGCGGTGAAGGAAGCGTCCATTCCAGACCATGACTACCTTCCCAGACCCGGGCAGTAGCTTTCTTTCCCGAACGAATACAGCTGATTACATTATAAACAAAGATTAACTGAGAAAAGCCGAACAGAAAGGCTCCAAACGTTGCCACCATATTAAAATCAGCAAACTGTAGAGCGTAATCAGGAATGCGCCGGGGCATACCCGCCAAACCCAGGAAATGCATCGGGAAAAAAGTAACATTGACGCCGATAAAAGAGAGCCAGAAATGCAGTTTACCCATCGCTTCGTTGTACATATGGCCGGTCCACTTTGGTAACCAGTAATAGGCTGCCGCCATGATAGAAAATACCGACCCCGGCACTAGTACATAATGAAAGTGAGCGACCACAAAGTAAGTATCGTGGTATTGAAAATCTGCCGGGGCTATTGCCAGCATCAGACCGGAAAAACCACCTATAGTAAAAAGCACAACAAAGGCCAGCGAAAACAGCATCGGGGTTTCAAAAGTCATCGAGCCACGAAACATTGTGGCCACCCAGTTAAACACTTTCACACCGGTGGGAACCGCGATAAGCATCGTGGTATACATAAAGAACAACTCTCCGACCAGAGGCAGCCCCACGGTAAACATATGGTGAGCCCAGACAATAAACGAGAGAACCGCGATAGAGGCGGTGGCATATACCATCGAGGTATAACCAAACAAACGCTTTCTGGCAAAGGTAGGAATTATCTCAGACACGACCCCGAACGCAGGCAGAATCATGATATAGACCTCCGGATGGCCGAAAAACCAGAACACATGCTGAAACAGGACTGGATCACCACCCCCGGCGGCATCAAAAAAGCTGGTACCAAAGTGAATATCCATCAACATCATAGTCACCACTCCGGCCAGCACCGGCATCACAGCAATCAACAAAAAAGCAGTGATCAGCCAGGTCCAGACAAACAGCGGCATATCCATCAGCTTCATGCCGGGGGCGCGCATATTGAGAATAGTCGCAATGACATTGATCGCGCCCATAATCGAGCTGATACCCATCATATGCACAGCAAAAATAAAGAAGGTCACACTAGGAGGCGCATAGGTTGTCGACAGAGGCGCGTAAAAGGTCCAGCCAAAGTTAGGAGCTCCTCCCTCCATCAGCAAAGTAGACAGCATCATGGAGAAAGCAAAAGGCAGAATCCAGAAACTCCAGTTATTCATTCTCGGCAACGCCATATCTGGCGCTCCCACCATCATAGGTATCATCCAGTTAGCTAACCCGACAAACGCTGGCATTACCGCACCGAACACCATAATCAGCCCATGCATAGTGGTCATCTGATTAAAGAATTCCGGCATGATTAACTGCAGACCCGGCTGAAACAGTTCCGCCCGAATCGTCAGCGCCATACAGCCCCCGATAAAAAACATATTCAGGCTAAACAACAAATACAGCGTTCCTATATCTTTATGATTAGTTGTATAAAGCCAGCGAGTAATTCCTTTTGCAGGGCCGTGGTGATCCGTACTTGATACTGTCTGCTCTAAGCTCCCCATCGCCCTACTCCTTCAACAACTCAGCAATCTGTTGAACGGTCACCGCGTCGCCCTGGTTTCCCCAGGCACTGCGTTCGTAAGTAATCACTGCGGCCAGATCGACCGGGGTTAGCTGCTCAGCAAAGGCTTGCATAGCAGTTCCGGAACGGCCAAACAATACTATATCGATATGCTCGGCTGGATCAGCAGCCATCAGCTCGCTGCCCGCTAAGGCGGGGAAGACGCCGGCAATACCCTGCCCTTCAACCTGATGACAAGCGGCACAGCTGGCCTTATAGACCGCTTCGCCTCGCGCCATTAGCTCGGCCCGACTCCAGTTTTGCTCAGCAGACTGTTGCTGCTTCTCTTTGAGGCTGGCCTGTTCAGCCACCCATAATTGATAATCTTCCGGCGATTTTACTTCGACGACTATCGGCATGAAACCATGATCCCGGCCACACAACTCGGCACACTGTCCACGATAAATGCCGGGCTGATCAACCCGCGTCCAGGATTCATTCACAAAACCAGGAATTGCGTCTTTTTTCACTGCCAGCGCAGGCACCCACCAGGAGTGAATAACATCATTAGACGTCAGCAAAAAACGAATTTTCTTCCCTGTGGGAATAACGAGTGGTTTATCAACTTCAAGCAGATAGTTCTCCCCTTTAATCTGCTCATTGATGATCTGTTCCTGTGGTGTCGCCAGACTGCTGAAAAAATCGATATCCTGATTAAGATACTGGTAGCGCCATTTCCACTGATACCCGGTAATCTGGATATCCAGCTCAGCACTGTTCTTATCATACATTTGAATGAGGGTTGTACTGGCAGGCACCGCCATAGAGACAAGAATAATCACAGGTACGATCGTCCAGGCTATTTCGACCCAGGTACTCTCATGAAAATGAGCCGCTTTGGCCCCCCGTGATTTCCGGTGCCAGAAGATAGACCAGAACATAACGCCAAACACTATGACGGCGATGACCACACAGATATAAAATATAACCATATGCAGGTTATAAACAGCGCGACTAATCTCAGTCGCACCTTCGATAAGGTTTACCTGCCAGTCAGCTGACACCAACGGCGCATAAAAAAGCCCTGCGTATAACAGAGCCCTTCCGTTACGTCTCATTTCCAGGCCTCCTTGCTGTCGAATACTAAACAGCAATGCCCAAGTCCTTATTTTTTCCCTGTTATAACAATTATATTTCCCAGTTAAGCACTTGGTTATACGCCAGTATAGCAGCAGATTTCAAACGGCAAGGGGAATATGCTCTGATAGAAACAAGCGCAGGGGCGAACTAAAGCCGCCCCTGCTGGAGAGTTAAAAAACTTCAGATTACACAAAAAAATCTACCCTGCTAACGTAATCAGAAGCCAGTAAAGCAGCGATATAATCGCCACTAGAAACACTGCTGAAGCTATTAAACTTAACCATAATGACGGCATGGGGAAATTATACTTGCGCCCCCGATCATCCGGGGGACGAGTAAACACCATACACCACAACTTACTAAGCCCAGCTATCCAAGCATGTAACAGCAGCAACAGTTTTTCAGAGAATTGAGTCGGATACACAAGAACCTCCTCTCTATGAACTGCGCCTTTTAAGATATAGTCGATAGCCCAGCAAAATAGCCAATAAAATTGCAAAAATAAGTTGTTGGCCAAAGTCTGAACGAATCTGCCAGACAAAGTGCAACATAACCAACAAGCTGATGGGATAAATGAGGATGTGGAGTTTTTTCCAGTGTTTACCCAGGCGACGTTGCATCCCTTTGGTTGAGGTAAACGCCAATGGAATCAATAGCAACAGCGCCAGAGTACCCACGACGATATAGGGTCGTTTAGTGAGCTCAGTCAGCAATATATCCCACCGCCACCCTACCAGAAAAGTAGCAAAAGCCAGCAGATGCAGCACCGCATAAAAAAATGTGTAGAGCCCCAGCATTCGTCGAAACGACATCAACCAACGCCAGCCCAGGAGTTTAACCCCAGGACTTACCGCCAGCGTCAGCCAAAGAGAGGTCATCGCCCAGAATCCCAGATTCTGAACAATTACTTTGGCCGGATCAGCTCCCAGGTTATCTGTAAGTAAGTTGCTATTCAAAAGAATAAACGGCGACAGCAATAATAAAAAAATGAACCACCACCTAAACCGTCTCATTTTGCCGTCAGACAGCATCAGAACCACTTCAAGAGATCCATACCCTTGTAGAGATGTGCAACCTGATCTCCGTAGCCGTTAAATGGCAGAGTATCGACAATATTGGGATTCAGTAATGTAGCAGGCAAACGACGTTCAGTTGCCTGTGACCAGCGCGGGTGATCTACTGACGGATTCACGTTTGCGTAAAAACCATACTCCCCCGGAGCGGTTATATTCCAGCTGGTTTCCGGCATCGTTTCGCTAAAGTGAATACGTACAATGGACTTGATAGATTTAAAGCCATACTTCCATGGCACCACCAGACGGAGCGGCGCACCATTCTGAGGAGGCAACGCATTTCCATACATACCTACAGCCATCAGCGTCAGAGGATTCATCGCCTCATCCATACGCAGCCCTTCAACATAAGGCCAGTCAATGGTCCCGAAAGAACTACGCTGCTCAGACATCTGCTTCTTATCGAGGATGGTTGTGAACTGGACATATTTCGCTTTGGAGGTAGGTTCAAAACGTTTAATCAGATCCGCCAGCGGAAACCCGAGCCAGGGAATAACCATCGACCAGGCCTCAACACAACGTAATCGATAGACTCGATCTTCCAGCGCATGGGGGGCAAGTATATCTTCAAGATTGTAGTGACCAGGGCGGGCCACTTCGCCGCTTATTTCAACTTTCCAGGGATCCGTCTTAAACTTTTGCGCATAACGTACCGGATCGCGCTTATCAGTACCGAACTCATAAAAGTTATTATGGGTAATTGCATGATAATAAGGGGCAAGTTCATCACTGACTGACAGCTCAGGGTTACGTACCGCGCTGGCTAGTTTCTGGCGTAACCAGACGGGCCCCGGATAACGAGGCAGATCATCCGGAATATCATAGCCAGCGCCCCGGGCAAAAGAGGAAAAAGTAAATGCGGGCAGAACCGCTGCAGAAAGAGCCGCCTGCATCAGGCGACGCCGCTGTTTGTATACAACCTCCGAAGTGATCTCTGATGAAGGAATATTCAGCGCATCCCTGATTAGCCGCTTACTCAAAATACCCACCTCCAGATAATCTACAATCCAATAACTCAGCTACTCAGTGATTTACGTTTACGTAATAACCATAGAACCGGACCAGAAAGTGTATAACCTAAAATCAATAACCACAGGAAGATCGGTGGACTTATTGAGATCACACCGATGGTGAGTACGATCACCAGCAGGATCATAAAGGGAATTTTCCCCTTCGGATCGACATCCTTAAAGCTATAGTAAAGCACATTACTCACCATCAGCACGCCAACCAGCGCAACATAGATAGCGATCAGATAAATATACCCACTGACATCAAGATTAAACTCTACACAAGCCCATACCAGACCTGCTACTGACGCAGCGGCTGCCGGGCTTGGCAAACCCATGAAATAGCGCTTATCAACGGAGCCTATCTGCGTATTAAAGCGCGCGAGCCGCAGTGCTGCGCCAGCAACATAGATAAAGGCACAGAACCAACCAAATTTACCCGCGCCGCTAAGCGCCCAACTGAAAGTGACTAACGCCGGTGCAACCCCGAAGGAAACCATATCAGACAGCGAGTCGTACTCTGCGCCAAAAGCACTCGATGTATTTGTCAGACGGGCAACTCGGCCATCCAAACCATCCAGAACCATCGCAACAAAAATAGCGATCGCTGCATTATCGAAAGCACCATTCATACCCGCCACTACGGCATAGAAGCCACAAAACAAAGCTCCTGTAGTGAATAAGTTAGGCAGCAGATAGATTCCCCGGCTACGTGGCTTTGGACTCGCCTCTTCCTGATCTGGCTGTTCAGGCTGCTCTGGTTTGTTTCCCTGTGGGTCATTCATAGATCTGTTTACACCAATGGATTAACAAAATGTTCAGACATTCTACTTTTACGTATACGGGAAAGCTATCTATAGAAACCAGCTACAGCTGTTTCAACAGCACCCGATCAACAAATTTTCGCACAAGAACATTAGACTCTGGTGTTTCAACCGCTGAATTCAGCACCCGATCCAACTGACCATCGCCGTCGGTATAGTGCGCTTTATAGAATGTAAGCCGTTCTATCAGAGTAGCCTTATCAACTTCGGGATGGAACTGAAAAGCCCAGAAGGGCTTACCCTTCAACTTAAAGCTGTGGACACATTGTTCCGTGTAGGCCAGTAACTGACAATTATCCGGCAAGCGTTCAGCATACTGTCGGTGCACTGAAATAGCAGCAAAACCATCCGGGGTATCCTGATACAGCGGGTCATCAACGGCTGATGCCGTCAGTGAGACAGGGATAGTACCCATCTCAAAGCCAACATCCTTATGCAGAATATCACCACCCAGCGCCAATACCGCCAATTGAAAACCGAAGCATGAGGCAAACACTGGCTTCGCGATATCACCACAGTGGCGAATCAAATTCTGGCAAGCTTGAATAAAGGGAAACTGATCTGGCTTTAGCACATTAGCTTCGCTGGCGCCGCCCACCAGCAGCGCATCATAGCCATCCGCCGCCGTCATCGGAAAAGCAGGGGTATCGAAAACATTCAGAATTTCAATCTGCTCCGGCTTAACACCGCAGTACTCGGCAAAGCTCAGATGCTCTTCCATACGCACCTGCTCTCCATCGCGGATCTGGAGCAACAGAATTTTTAACTGATCCCGGCTTCTGGAATGACCGGAGGTGACATCTAAGCGGTTCAAAACAAGGCCCTTTAAAAGACGACTTAATTATCTTATTAAGGATACCCTGCTCCGATAGAGACTCAATAGCCAAAAGCCCTATCGGTGCAACAGAACGCTGTATTTTAAGGCGCTTTATTTAAGACCAGGCAAAAAGAAGGGTATATCTATCCGTTTTTCCGTTAGTTTACGGGTAATCACCTGTTTCAGAGGGGCAAAATTGTTCGCTATTCGCAACGTTGCCTTACGCGCAATCTTCGCTGCAAAGTTATCATTAGTAAATAAACCAACAACCAGATTTGTGCCCATATACAGAGGCTTGGTCACTCGCATATGCGTACTCTGATACTTTTCTAATACACTGGCAGACCCGATATCCCGCCCCTGCTCCAGCGCTTTTTTTATCTCTTTTGTCAGCGTTTCCTGACTCCGCAGACCCAGATTAAAACCGTGTGCCGTCACCGGATGCATACCCACAGCAGCATCTCCGATGACAGCAAAACGACGGCTGACAAACTTATTCGCATGAACTGCGACCAACGGATACAGATGCCGGCGGCCATAGAGCTTCATACTACCCAGCTGCCCCTGCAGACGCTGTTCAATATCAGCGGCAAAGGCCTCTTCTCCCATATTAAAGATACCCTCTGCTTCTGCACTGGAGACAGTGACAACAATGGAAGAGAGATTACCGGTCATCGGCAGGATCGCCAGTGTGCGTCCATAGTGAAAACACTCAAACGCGGTTTGTTCATGGGGAAGGCTGTGCTCCATACGACACACAATCGCGGTGCGGGAAAAATCTTTCATTGAGGCGGGCACGCCCATTTTACGCCGGGTTTCAGAAAAACGACTATCCGCTGACACCAACAGGTCACACTCTACCCGGTCGCCATTTGAAAGTGACACCCAGGCACTATCCGCAGCGCTTCCCACATCCTCAACTGAAACATCAGTCAAGAGCTCCACATTTTCAATATTCTCTACCACTTCGAAATATGCCTTGCGAATTTTATCGTTCGGCACCAGATAGCCCAGGGCATCGAGTTTAGCTTCAGTATTATCGAAGTTCAGCGTGTAACTGGAATCCCCGTCCAGCACTTTCGCCGAACAGATCGGTGAAATATCAGGATCCGCCAGCTGTTGCCAGGCACCCGAGCTCTTCATCATTTCAATCGACAGATGGGTCAGAGCGATTTCCCGACCATCTTCCGGCGGCTGGCGCAGCGTTTCAAGGGACGAGCGTTCTACAACCAACACCTTAAGCGCCGTATCTCCTAATGAACGAGCAAAGCTAAGACCGGCAGGGCCTGCGCCAATAATCACGATGTCATACTTCATACTCAACCTCGGGCAAACAACGCCATTCAAAAGATATATAAGCGACCACGTTAACGGCTCAGCCCTCTGATTTCCCTAACCCAGATCAAGCTGACACAAGATAAGTTAATCCGGACTGGCTATCAGTCGGTCTGTAAAAGTCAGAGACATCACATTTTATATTGCGAAAATCGCTATATATGCAACACTACATTTCACCATTTGCAACGAATTTACAGTAGAACGCCATGGATACCCGCTCCCTGAAACTCTTCATCAGCCTTTGCGATACCCTTCACTTTGGCCGGGCCAGTGAAGCTTGCCACATCAGCCCTTCAGCTCTAACACGGGCAATAAAACAACTGGAGGACACCCTGGGAGTACAGCTGTTTGAGCGAGATAATCGCACTGTTAACCTGACCCGGGAAGGTGAAAATTTTCAGGAGTATGCCCGCGAAGCACTCATTCAATGGGATGTGGTACGCAATTCCCTGTTAGCTGATGCGCAGGAGTTACAAGGTGAAATCAGCGTGTACTGCTCGGTCACAGCCAGTTACAGCTTCCTCTATGACATTCTCAGTGATTTTCGCCGACAGCACCCAAAAATTGAAATAAAGCTGCACACCGGCGATCCTGAAAATGCGATTCAGCGCGTATTGGCAGGGACCGACGATATCACCATCGCGGCACGGCCAGAAACACTGAATGCGGGACTGGCATTCAAACATATCGCAACCTCCCCACTGGTGTTTATCGCCCCTCAGGAAGATATTCACCTGGACCCACTCCTCACTGACGCTCCAGACTGGTCGCTGGTGCCCATGATCCTGTCTGAAGAGGGGGTATCGCGTAAACGTATCGACCGCTGGTTCAAAACCCGTCAGGCGAAGCCGATGATCTACGCACAAGTCGCCGGCAACGAGGCAATCGTGAGTATGGTCAGTCTCGGATTCGGGGTAGGCGTGGTGCCAAAAATAGTATTGGATAACAGTCCATTGGCAGACCGGGTGCGCATTCTCAACATTCAACCGGCGCTCAAGGCCTATGATGTTGGCCTGTTTGCCCTGAAGAAAAAGCTGCAGAGCCCACTGATTGAGGCTTTCTGGTCACAGATCCAATAACACAACGATCCATGCCCTGTTCGCGCTATTCACTTCGGACCCTTTTCCTCGGCGGTTTATTAACCAGAAAGATACCCAGAGCCACTAATAACAACGCCCCCAGCATATCTAACGAAAGCCGTTCGTCGAGAATCAACCAGGCAAGCAGTACACCAAACAGAGGGGTCAGAAAGGTAAAACTAGCGATCTTAGAGGCCGGGTAATGGCTCAATAACCAAAACCAGGCCAGGTAACCTACAAACGCCATTAAAACTATCTGAAACAATAAAGACCCCACCACCAGCGGAGTAAGGTTGGTTACCCCAGGTTCATTTAACATCCACGACAGCAGCGGTAAAATCAGAGCTGAGACAGCCAACTGATAGAGCAGTACCCGGGAGGCCGGCAGATGCCGCTGAGGGGACGCCTTCAGGACCACCGTTGTAGCGCCCCAGAAAAATGCCGCGGCCAAGGCCAGACCATCTCCCAGCAGAGTAGCATCGCCCTCCAGAGAGTCCCTAAAAGCAAAAATAACCCCCGCGAAGGCAACCAACAATCCCATAATCTGAACGCTTCGCAGGCTCTCACCCTGGACAAAAAAATGCGCCCCCAGCGCCACGACAAAAGGAGAGGTGTAGAGAAAAATAGTCGTGTGCGAGGCGGTGGTCAGATCCAGAGCGAGATAGATCAACAAAAATTCGATAGCAAACAAAACTCCGAGAAGAACACCCCACCAAAAGGTTCCGTCACGGTAAAAGATTTTCTCACCACGCCACAGCATCCACAGCAAGAGCAACAATGCCGCACCGATAGAGCGTAAACCGGCCTGCAGCAGCGGTGATATGCCCTCCAAACCAAACTTAACCACCACCTGGTTGAGACCGAACAACATGCAAAGCCCCACTAAAAGAACGATCGCACGGCTATCAAATGTTGTTTTAATCATGCGCTGAATAACGCTTCAAGTTTAGGGGAGATATACGGACGCCCGCGTTCATTCAGTGCCGTACCAATGACTAAACCGGCAACACAGACTTTTTCATCTTCAATGCGGACAACCCTTTGACGAAAACCAAACTTCACTCGACTGATCCGCTCCAGAGCAACCTCGACCCGAAACTTGTCTCCACTCTTCAATGACGCCTTATAATCCAGTTCTGAACGAATCACCACCAGATGAATCCCAGCGTCAGTCAGAGCGGCAAAATCAATACCGCTGTTTAACAAAAACTCATGCCGGGCGTGTTCCAGGTAGTTGAAATAGACCCCGTTATTGACGATACCCTGCATATCCAGCTCATAGTCCCTTACACCCATCTCGATACTGAACATGATCAATCCTCCAGCCAAAAAAAGAGGGTGCAATAATGCACCCTCCTTAAAACTATTAATTTTTTAGTGGGTTGAACGAGCCGGCTTAACAGAATCCGGTGCCATCGACTCAACCAGTTTCAGCAGCGCATCAACACCGTCCTGCAAATTAGCATTATTATCGATCAGCTGAATATTACCCGGCAGACTATCGACAATCTGACGGTGACGATTCAACCGCTTAATGATCTCTTCCTCATTTTCCCTACCCCGTTGGGTCAGTCGCTGATGTAATGTATCTTCATCAACTTCCACCAACACCGGAATCAGATTGGGGTAAGCGTGCATGGCGATCTGCAAATACTCACGGGAACCATTAATCACAACATTAACCCCTTTCGCCAGCCAGTTATCAATTTCAGAACCGATACCGTAGCTATAGCCATGGGAATACCACTGCATGGCAAACATCCCCATGCTGGCACGCATATCGAACTCATCAGGGGATAGATGAATATGGTTTTCACCACCAACATTAAGAGCCCGGGTAATATAACGATGGGCAACAAAGCAGCCGTGGCTGGGTTGCAGGCGCTGACGGCAACCTTCAAGCAAGCTGTCTTTACCGCTGCCTGAAGCGCCCACCAGATAGAGCAATTTTCCACTCATAGAAAGATCTCAGAGTACTATAACCGGTTAATTTGAGATCAAGAGTAATACGCTTAAAATTGAAACGCCAGTA
>JAIBCZ010000236.1 GCA_024679645.1 Amphritea sp. | reverse complement strand
TTTGATACGATTGCAGATCTGAGCGACCCGGTTATCAACCCGGGTGTGCAGACCAAATGTCAGGCCATAACCGGTGTCATTGATTGCATCGACCACCTGATCGATCTCATCTGCCGCAAAAGTCACAACATGCAGAACCGGACCAAAAATTTCTTCATCCAATTCAGCGATACTGTCCAGTTTAATTACTGTAGGAGAAACAAACAGCCCCTCATCAGGCTTAGCCAGGGATTTCATCACCCGCCCTTGAGCACTAAATTTTCGGCAATGCGCTTCAATCTTATCTTTGGCAAGCTGATCGATAACCGGCCCGACATCTGTACTTAACGCCCAGGGATTACCAACACACAATTCATCCATCGCACCGAACAACATCTCCAGTAAGTTATCTGCAATATCTTTCTGCAGATAAAGCACCCGCAATGCTGAGCAACGCTGACCAGCACTCTGAAAGGAGGAAGCCAGTACATCACGTACAACCTGCTCGGGTAGTGCTGTCGAATCGACAATCATCGCGTTCATGCCCCCCGTTTCGGCAACCAATGGTGCATCTGGAGCCATATTCTCAGCCATTACCCGATTGATGCGCTGGGCAGTCACTGTAGAGCCTGTGAAGCAAACACCGGCGATTCGGCTATCGGATGTCAAAGGAGCACCAACAGCGATACCACTACCTGGTAGCAATTGAATCACATCGTCAGGAATACCTGCCTGATGCATCAATTCAACAGCACGGGCAGCCACCAGTGGCGTCTGATCAGCAGGCTTTGCCAATACAGCATTACCTGCGGCAATTGCCGCCAGTACCTGACCAGAAAAGATCGCCAGTGGGAAGTTCCATGGAGAGATACAAGTGATTACACCCCGTGCCTCGCCAGCCGCTTCTGTACGAATAGCCTCCAGAGCATAGAAACGGGCAAAGTCTACCGCTTCACGTAGTTCACCAACCGCATCCAGCAATGTTTTACCCGCTTCACGGGTCGTCAGTGTAAAGAGTTCTGCCGCATTTTCTTCAAGCAGAGCTGCAAATCGCTCCAGACTTGACGCCCTCTCTGCAGCACTCTTTTGTGACCAGCTGCTGTAACCCTGCTGAGCCGCGACGATAGCCGTCTCAATATCTTCAGCACACGTATTTGTCACCTGTCCAACACAATCATCCGGTAATGCGGGGTTATATATAACGGCTACCTCAGTGCTCATCACAGGACCGGCAATCATAGGAGAAGCCGCCCATTTAAACACTTTAAACTCATCTCGCTGTGCTTCTAGCCCCTCAACCTGAATCGGATCAGTAATATCCCACCCACGGGCATTGATACGCTTATCGCCAAACAAATTTGCCGGGCGTGCTATCGCACTACTGCTGATATTTTCACCCAGATCTGTAACGGCAGTGAATGGATCACGGGCGATTTCCTCCGGCTTAATACGCGTATCAACAATCTGATTTACAAAAGAACTGTTAGCTCCATTTTCCAACAGGCGGCGTACCAGATACGCTAACAAATCCCGATGAGCGCCTACCGGAGCATAAATCCGACAGCGTGTATCTTCTGATTTCAGCACTGTGTCATGCAAAGACTCTCCCATGCCATGAAGGCGCTGAAATTCAAAATCTTCATGACTTAAATGGCGTGCTAAATGCAGAATACCCGATACTGAATGAGCATTATGAGTCGCAAACTGCGGGTAGATCCGATCGGTCATCGCCAGTAATTTTTCAGCACAGCAGAGGTAAGATACGTCGGAATTAACCTTACGTGTATAAACAGGAAAACCATCCAGACCCATCTCCTGCGCTCGCTTAATCTCAGCGTCCCAGTAGGCTCCCTTAACCAGGCGCACCATGATTTTACGATCCAGGCGAACCGCCAGATCATAGAGCCAGTCCAGAACAAATGAAGCTCTCGGTCCAAATGCCTGAACCACTATGCCAAAGCCATCCCAGCCTGCTAAGGCTTCATCAGACAGTACCGCTTCAATAACATCGAGAGAGATATCTAGGCGATCCTGTTCCTCTGCATCAATATTGAAACCCATATTGGCTTCTTTCGCCTGAAGAGCCAGCGCTTTCGTACGCTCAACCAACTCGACCATTACCCGGTCTTTCTGAGCGAATTCATACCGGGCATGTAGTGCGGACAACTTAACTGAGATACCCGGGTTCATCCGAATATCAGTATGAATGCAGGCAGGAGCCAGCTTACTGATCGCATCGCTATACGACTGGTGATACCGCAATGCATCAGCATCCGTACGAGCCGCTTCACCCAGCATGTCGTAGGAATATGAATAGCCCTGCTTTTCTAATTTTCGCGCCCGCTTAGTTGCTTCCTCTATCGTCCGGCCCAGTACAAATTGTCTACCCAGTTCTCTCATAGACTGGCCTACTGCAGTACGTACAACAGGCTCCCCTAAGCGCTTAACCATGCCTCGTAGCGTTTGAGTAACACCTTTGTCTTCGGTTGGGGCTATCAACTTTCCAGTCAATAACAATGCCCAGGTTGATGAGTTAACCAGAGAAGAACGGGACTTACCCAAGTGCTCGCCCCAGTTGCCAGAAGCCACCTTATCTTCAATCAACGCATCGATGGTCACCGCATCAGGTACCCGCAGCAGAGCTTCTGCCAGGCACATCAAGGCAACACCCTCTTTAGTCGTCAGGCCATACTCAGCAAGAAACTTTTCCATCATCGAAGGTGAGCTTTCGTTACGAACTGTGGTCACCAATTGTGCCGCGTTAGCAGAAATCTGATTCCGATCTTCCACCGTCATACGCGCTTTGGCAACCAATTCACGGATTACCTGATGCTCTTCAGCAAGATAATGGTCACGAATTTTTATCCGGAACTGGTCAGTTGTATCTGTCATAGCTTCACCTTCAATCGTTATCAGCGACTCTACACTCAGAGACACCGTCTTGTTTTACTCTATTGTAGTCACGCTTAATAAATCATTTTTCCTATTATTATTAAAACAGCAGGACAAAATATTTTATTTTTTGTTATATAAAATACATATGATCACAAAACAACAAAATATTAGGAAATAGACCACATCAAGAAGAAAATAAAACATCATATTTTGAGTAAAAAAAAACCCCGCTAGGCGGGGCTTTATGTATCAAGCTTTAACTATTTAACGCTTTAATTCTGTTTCGAATTCTTCAAAACATTCTTCTGTTTCACGCGCGGGTGCTGGCGTAGCCAGCGTGACACCTATAATGGCTACAAAAGCAAAGAGCATGCCCGGAATGATCTCATACAGATCAAACCAGCCACCACTCAGCTGTTTCCATACCACAACCGTCACACCACCCACGATAATACCCGCCAGCGCACCCGCTTTATTCATCCGCTTCCAGTACAAAGACAGAATCAGAGCCGGGCCAAATGCAGCACCAAAACCCGCCCATGCATACGATACAAGACTCAGTACTTTAGAGTCTTTGTCCAATGCAAAGAAAGTCGCGATAACTGCAATAACAACGACAGCGATACGACCAACCTGAACCAACTTTTCCTGCGAAGCTTCTTTATTGAATAATGCTTTATAGAAGTCTTCCGCTAATGCAGAAGAAGATACCAGCAACTGGGAATCCGCCGTACTCATCACCGCTGCCAGAATCGCCGCCAATAAAATACCGGCAACCGCCGGATGGAAGAGCGCATCAACTAACACCATGAAGACAGTTTCACTATCCCCCAGACCATCAGGGAAATAACCAATTGCTGCCAGACCAATCATGCAAGCACCGGCCATAGAGATAGCACTCCAGATTACAGCTATACGACGGGCGGCGGGAACGGA
>JAIBCZ010000259.1 GCA_024679645.1 Amphritea sp. | reverse complement strand
TCCCAGTGTTCAACGATGCTGCCATCGGCTAGACGAAACAGATCATAAAAAGATGAGTGAATGCCTTCTCTGTAACCTTCGCAGACGGTGAGGATGAAATTACCCTCTGCCAGTATTCGATGGATGCGATCATACCTCAGGGTAAACTCCTGTTCTGATTTAGAGTTCAGGATTGAACGAAGCGCTTCGGCACCATCAGCACTATGGGGGCTGTGTTGAATTAGCTGCCCATCGTTCAGGTAGTCATCGAGCTGTTCCAGTTGACGTTTAATCAGAATGTTTTCCACGAAGGATCGAACTCTGTCACGATTGGCTTCGGTCAGGTGCAGATCAGTTATTTCGCTAGCCCCGTCGACCATGCTATGCCCAGACAGATTAGGACCTTGCCGCTTTTGTATGTTGTCCCAGTGTTCAACGGCCTGGCCATCTTCAAAACGAAACACCTCAAAGCCGATGTTGGCATTGGCGAAATCATATTCAGTATGACCAAACACATAATCGCAATCCGCAAAAATACGCACGATATTGACCCGTGGTGAGGTTTTCGAAATCCGTTTGAAAAGGGCAGCCAGCCCTTCGCTGCCTTCATGGGTTTCAGGATTGTGCTGAATGTATTTAGCTTCATTTACTACCGCCACCGCCTCAGTTTCACCCGTTTCAAGGCTTTTTAATAAGGCCTGAATTTGCACTTTTCGCTTTAAAGACATCGGTTCATAGTCCTGTCATTAAGGTTGGGGATCGCGATCGCCGGGCAGATTATCTGCTGTTCCTCTCCAGTGAGTTACTATAGCCTACTGCGCGCTTATACTCAGGCAGCGAAACGCTGTTGTGTTATTCAATAATAACTGAATGAAGCTCAAAATAGATTTCCTTAACCATCATAAGCACTTATGCTTCAGCAAGAGATTTTTTATGCTGAGAATCCCGGGTAAAGCTAACTAAAAGAGGCGCTGATTTTTTGTCAGATTCTGATCCGAAACTGCATCTGCTCAATGGCCAGACTATATGGGCAGGTTTTAAGCAGTTAGTCCCTATCTCATTTTTTGTAGCGGTGTTCGGGCTCGCCTTCGGGCTGGCTGCGACTCAGGTCGGTCTGGATAACCCTTCGATCATTGCGATGAGTGCACTTGTCTTCGCTGGCGCGTCACAGTTTGCTGCGCTGGAGCTTTGGGGAGCAGAGATAGCCGTTATCCCCCTGGCAGTGACGATATTCGCCATCAATGCCCGGCATTTGTTGATGGGCGCTACCTTGTATCCCTGGTTACGTCATCTTCCACCGGTAAAACGATATGGCGTGATGCTGTTTGCCACAGATGCTAACTGGGCGATGTCGATGCAAGCCTTTAGCCGCGGAGAGCCGGCTATGGGGCTTTTATTCGGGGGTGGTATTGCGATCTGGCTTTTTTGGATACTGGGCACATGGCTGGGTATTTATTTTGGCAGCGCCATTCAGGACCCGGTGAGTCTGGGACTGGATATGGTCATGGGCTGCTTTCTGTTGGCGATGGTCTTGGGGGGTGAAAAAAACCTGCGTATTATCATCATCTGGATAGTCGCTGCGGTCGCATCGCTGCTGGCTTACTGGTACCTGCCAACCAACAGCCATGTGGTTATTGGAGCATTGGCAGGGGGGATTTTAGGCGCCGTATGGATGGGGAAGAGCAGTGATGGTTGAAACGACAGGCTTCGGCGTCCTGATCATTGTGCTGGTGATGGCGCTTGTAACATTGGTAACCCGCTGGGGTGGCGTTTATGTTATGTCGTACGTACCCATTAGCTACAGAGTAAAACAGTTCATTAGTGCCATGTCCGGCTCTGTACTGATAGCGCTGCTTGCGCCATTGGCAGTGAGCGGTGATAACGGTGCCCGGTTAGCGTTATTGACCACCGCAATTACTATATTGTTGATTAAAAAACCGTTGCCAGCGATCGCTTTAGGTATACTCGCCGCGGCACTGTATCGGCAGATATAGTGTTTCAATTGAGATAGTTTATGAACTGAAGTATCAGTCACAGGCTGGCTTTGATTGGATTTAGATTGACCGTTAAGTAGTTAGTGAGAGCCACTGCTGGCACATTAACAGTTTTGGTCAGCCTCGATAGCAGAATACTTTCGTTCAAATTGATCGGCAGGTATTGGTTTACAGAAATAGAATCCCTGTCCATAGTCACAGCCCCACTGAGCTAACAACTCAAGTTGCTCGTTAGTTTCGATGCCTTCTGCAATAACTTTGATACCCAGTTTATGCGCCATGGCGATAACCGATTCACAGATGGTTGAATCATCGCTATCTGCCGTTAAATTAGTGACAAACGTCTGGTCAATTTTAAGATAATCTACGTCGTATTTTTTGATGTAAGAAAGCGAGGAATATCCGGTACCAAAGTCATCCAAAGCAATTTGCATCCCCGCATCACTCATGGCAAATAATTTACTCGCGACAACAGGGCCCGAATCCATTATCAGTCCTTCTGTCATTTCAACTACGATGGCCTCGCCTGACAGCCCGTGTTGGGCTAAATAGTCAAACCAGTCGTCTAGATGAACGTTCTCACTCTTGAATTGAATCGGTGATTTGTTAATGCTGATTTGAAAATCAGTGGCAATGGTTTCGCGCCAGGCCCCAACCTGTTTCACCGCTTCCTTAAAGACCCAATTACCTATCTCAATAATTGCCCCTGTTGCTTCAGCCACTGGTATAAAGTCGGCAGGACTGATAATACCCTGTTGTGGATGATGCCAGCGAATCAGAGCCTCAGCTTTATGCACCGAGCGGGTTTTCAAATCTACAATCGGTTGGTAGAACAGTTGAAACTGATCGGAAGCTAAAGCCTTCCTTAAGTCGGTGCTTACCGCATATTTATATTGCGTTGACTGCTTCATCATTGGTACGTAATAGCTACGTTGATTGCGGCCTTGTTGTTTTGCGCTCTCCAACGCCAGATTAGAGCACTGAATCAATACTTCAGACGTTGAGGCATGGAACGGAAACGAAGCGATGCCGATACTGCTGGTTAAATAGACATCATGATCTTCAATGTAGAATGCGGTTGCCAGTATCGCCTGAATGCGTTTAACAATATTCTCTACATCGTTCTGATCGCTTTCATCGGGTAATATAACCGCAAATACATCCCCTGAAATCCGCGCCGCCAAGTGTGATGCCTGGAGGCAGCTTTGTATCCTCTCAGCTGATTGTTTTATCAGTTCATCACCTACCAGATAACCGAGACTATCATTGATTTCCGTTAAGCGATCCAGATCAATCAGCAATAAATGGATTGGATATTTCT
>JAIBCZ010000269.1 GCA_024679645.1 Amphritea sp. | reverse complement strand
ATTGCAGCCATTCTGTTTTTGGCGGCTGGGCGGTATGTTGAACGATTTTATGCGGAACGTTTAGCACAACGATATATCTTTGTATTACGGCAAACTGTATTCGAAAAGTCACAATGTTTACCCGCCAAAGACTTTAGGGTCGCTGATAAAGGGGGCACTCTGTTGAGGTTGACGGGTGATATGACAGCAATCCGAAACTGGATTGTACAAGGCATGGCGCCTCTCATTGTTATTGGTTTATGGTTTAGTTTGTCGTTGATAGCGTTAGCGCAGTTACATTACCTGTTAGTGGCAGCTTTGATACTGCCCATTGTTATTGCTATAGCGGGTAACTATTTATTGGGCCGTTATCTGTTTATCCAATCCGAACAGTTACGTCGTCGTCGGGGTGAGATGATTCGTAACGTCACGGAAAAGTTACGTCAGCTCCCTCTGATTCGAACCTATAATCAATCGGCTAAAGAATCCCGCCGTTTTGCCCGGCAATCAGAGAGGCTGATGACTAGTCAGATTCGGCGTGCACGGACGTCTGCCCTGATGCGGGGGGTGAATGAAGCGGTTTTACTCTTTGCTATGTTGGCCTTGATTAGTACAGGATTGCATCTGCAGCAAAAAGGTGTGCTGAGCGGTGAATATATGGCGGTATTGATGACCGCGGCGCTGTATTTGTTAGGTCAGCTTCGGCGATTGACCCGGCTCTATGAATTTTGGACACTTAAAAATGTTGCCGAGAAAAAATTGCTACAGTTTTTATCCCGGGATGCTCTCACAGAAGGCCGGCGCAGCAGGCTCAAAGGTGAGTTTAAGCTTGAGCTGCAACAGGTCGCTTGTGAAGGGCGTCTGCTTCCTCAATCATATCTGGTTAGCACCAACAGCCGGATTCAACTCAGGGGGCTCTCTGGAAGTGGCAAAAGCACGCTGTTATCGGTGATTGCAGGGTTGGTCCGGGTGACAGGTGGACAAATCTTGCTATGTGATAAACGTTATCAGAGTTATCGGACCAGGCTTATCAGTCAGCAAATCAGTCTCGTCAGTTCAGACCTTCCGTTACTCAGGGGAAGTCTGAAAAAAAATCTTCTATACGGCGCGCGGTCATTGGCTGACGATGACTTGAATAAGGTGCGTGATCTTTGCCGCTTACATAGTTCGCAAACATTGTCAGGTGGCTTGCAAACACGAATAGAAGAGGGCGGAACAAATCTATCCGCCTGCCTGAACTACCGGATCATGCTGGCGCGGGCGTTATTACGTAAGCCTGCTTTACTGCTTCTGGATGAGGATGTGGCACATCAGAGCTCTGTTGTTCAAGAGGTAATCAGGGACGTTGCGCAGGTATACCCGGGAGCGATGATACTCTGCGCTGACTTTCAGGGTGTAGATAAAATTTGCCCGCAACGCTGGTTGTTGAACAGTTCGCCTGAACAGGCCAGCAGTGTTGAAAACCAGAAAGTTATTCCAATGGAGTACTATGCAAAAGGTCAATGAGCTATTGCCTCTGCCTGGAGAGGTACAGAGGGTGGTTTTCCCCGCCATCTCCAACTTGCCTTTTTGGTTATATCAACCCGTGAGAGTACGTAACATGCAACGTCTTCTTGTGGTTGTGCATGGTATATCCAGAGATGCCGAAGAACAGCTGGACTGTTATCGTGCATTGGCAGACGAACTGGGATGCTGGTTGGTGGCTCCGCAATTTAAACGTAAAGAATTTCCGCGTTATCAACAGTTATGTGCTGGTTCAGGTCAGCCCCGTGCGGACATCGCCTTGAATAGTTTTTTGGCGCTGTGGCGAGGTATGCATGGACAGCCCTATCTTAAAATATGGTTAGCTGGTTACTCAGGAGGGGCTCAGTTTGCTCACCGTTATGCATTGCATCACCCACAACAGATTGCGGCAATGGTGCTAGGGAGTGCTGGTTGGTACAGTTTTCCTGATCAGCAGGTCAGGTACCCAAGAGGCATTACCCGGTCACCGGCTTTAGATCCGGTGCGGCTGGAAGAGATGTTGAATATTCCGATGTTGGTTACCGTCGGAGATGAGGATGATTTACGAGACAGTAGCTTACGAACCTCAGAAAGTCTGGACCGACAACAGGGTCGAAACCGATTTGAAAGAGCGATCAACTGGTATGAGTCAGTTCGGCTATTGCAGCAGGAAACAACACATAAAGCCATTCAGTTAAAAGTACTGAGTGGGCAGGGGCACAACTTTTATAAAAATATGCAGCAAGGGGGAATGGCAGCACTAGTACTGCAGTTTCTGTTGCAAAGTGAGGGATATCATAATGAAAAAAATAAGGGTTCTGTTGATAGGTGCGATGATTATCGCTATCTCCGGGTGTCAGGTTAAAAAGGAAAGTACTCAGCTTACATCTACAGAACTTCAGCACCTGTTCAGTGAACGAACAGTGGAGTCTTATAATCTGGTGAATGGCTCAACTAGTTTTACGTACTATAGAAAGGATGGCGAGGTTCTACAGACGCGCTACTGGAAGAAGCGGAGTGGTCGCTGGCGAATCAGTAATAATATGATCTGCCTACAGATGGAATACAAATCTGAGAGTTGTAGGTCTGTGTACCTGGAGGGTGATCGTTATTACAAATACCGTACTGACGATCAGGGGCAGCCACAGAAAATTATTCGCTACCGACAGTTCCTGACAGGAAACAGAATATAGCCCGGATCGTTTTCTCAGGATACTACAGAGCATATGCAGTACTAGGGGCATTGCAAATGAAGCATGAAGCGCAGCCATAGATGCCTAGTCTAAATTTTCAGCCAGGTGATCGACCAGCATTCTGACTTTGGACGAGAGATGACGGTTATGGGGGTAGAGCGCCCATACACCTTCGCCTGCTTGTTGATAATTATTAAGTAAGGATACCAGTTCACCGCTTTTCAGGTGGGATTCGACATAGTACTGAGGCAATTGCACGATTCCGATCCCTTTTAACGCAGCATCCAATAGCGCCTGGCCGCTGTTGCAGTGTAAATTGCCACTTACTCTAATATT
>JAIBCZ010000229.1 GCA_024679645.1 Amphritea sp. | reverse complement strand
TAAGTAGTGATGATGAAACTTCAACTGGTCTTCGATAAAGCTGGCAATAAAGAAGTAGCTATGGTCGTAGCCCTCATGCTGCTCAAGCTGCAATGAGTAGTTCGATTCAGCCGCAGCATCCGAAAGTTTTTCAGGCTGTAATTGCTCTGCCAGAAAATCATCAGCAAGCCCCTGATCTATCCTTAAAGGCATTTTACTCTGGCTGCTTCGTAATAACTCAGCGGTATCGTATTGCGACCAGACGCTTTCATCCGTCCCCAAATAGGCGCTAAACGCTTTGCGTCCCCAGGGACAGTTACTCGGATTACTGATCGGGCTGAAAGCTGAAGCAGAGCAATAACGATCAGGGTTACGAAGACTGATCATCAACGCGCCATGCCCGCCCATAGAGTGGCCTGCAATAGCACGCTTCTGTGATACCGGAAAGGTAGCCTCAATCAGTTGCGGTAACTCATCAACCACATAGTCATACATCTGGTAATGATCTCGCCATGGTGCTTCAGTTGCATTGACATAAAAACCGGCTCCCTGCCCCAGATCATAACCCTCATCATTAGCAACATTGTCACCACGTGGACTCGTATCCGGGGCCACAATAGCAATTCCCAGCTCCGCGGCTATCCGCTGAGCACCTGCCTTTTGCATAAAATTTTCATCGGTGCAGGTGAGCCCGGACAACCAGTACAACACTGGAACCTTCTCTCCAGACTGAGCTTGAGGTGGTAAGAATATCGCAAAACGCATACTCACACCGAGTGCTGATGACGCATGGTTATACTGTTTATGCCAGCCGCCAAAGCTCTTTGTCTGACTTACAAGTTCAAGACTCATAGGTACTTTCCTTAGATATAATCCTCAGCACTGCCATCGATACGATGGCAGTCTGCATTACTGACAGTTACTTATCAAAGTGAATGACGCTGCGGATACTTTTACCCTCATGCATCAGATCAAATGCAGTATTGATATCTTCCAGCCCCATGGTGTGAGTAATAAAATCACTCAGGGCAAACTCGCCACTCATATAACGTTCAACGATTTCTGGCAATTCAGAGCGTCCTTTAACGCCACCAAAAGCAGTGCCACGCCATACACGCCCGGTGACCAGTTGGAATGGACGGGTAGAGATCTCCTGACCAGCACCCGCTACACCGATAATAACCGACTCACCCCAGCCTTTATGGCAGCATTCCAACGCTGAACGCATCACATTCACATTACCGATACACTCAAAGGAATAATCCACGCCACCATCAGTCAACTCAACGATGACTTCCTGAATCGGTTTGTCATAATCTTGCGGATTAATACAGTCAGTTGCACCCAGGCTACGAGCCAGATCAAACTTAGAGTCGTTAATATCAACAGCAATGATACGGCTGGCTTTAGCCATTGTTGCGCCGATGATGGCAGACAGACCAATACCACCAATACCGAAGATAGCCACCGTGGCGCCCTCTTCAACCTTCGCGGTATTCATAACCGCGCCCATCCCCGTGGTGACGCCGCAACCCAGGAGGCAGACCTCTTCCAGAGGCGCTTCCTTATTCACCTTGGCCAGAGAGATCTCAGGCAGAACTGTATACTCTGAGAAAGTAGAGCAACCCATGTAGTGAAAGATAGGCTCGCCATCTTTATAGAAGCGGGTAGTACCATCCGGCATCAACCCTTTGCCCTGAGTTTCACGAATTTTCTGGCACAAATTGGTTTTACCTGATTTACAGAATTTACATTCGCCACACTCAGGGGTGTATAAAGGGATAACATGATCCCCCACCGCTACACTAGTCACTCCCTCACCAATTTGCTCAACAATACCGCCGCCTTCATGCCCCAGTACTGCCGGGAAAATACCTTCCGGGTCTTCGCCTGACAAGGTGAAAGCATCTGTATGACAAACACCTGTAGCAACAATACGCACCAGTACTTCACCCGCCTGAGGTGGCATAACATCAATTTCTTCGATAGACAGGGGCTGATTAGGACCCCAGGCAATAGCTGCTTTTGATTTAATCATCGTCATTCTCTTTAACTCTTTCCAGATTAGGATTCAGGGGACTATGTAGATTCAGCCAATAAACTATGTGCTCATTGTAGTTGTTTATAAAAACAAGATAATCTACTGTTTTATCAATATACTTTTACGAGGATGTAACAATGAATCGCTGGGAAGGGGTTTCGGAACTGATAGCAGTCACCGAAACAACAAGCTTTACCGCAGCCGCTCAGAAATTAGGTATATCTACCGCGCAGGTAAGCCGGCAGATCAGCGCTTTGGAAAATCGTCTGAGTACAAAAATGTTTTACCGTACCACTCGCAAAGTTACGCCAACCGAAGCAGGACAGACCTATTACCAGTATTGTCGACACCTGCTAAATGGACTGGAAGATGCTGAACGTGCAGTTACCAACCTGCAAAACACCCCCAGAGGGAAGCTGAAGATAACCGCTCCGGCAACCTATGGGGAACAAAAAATAGCACCGCTGATTAATGACTTTATCTGCCTCTACCCTGAGCTGGAAGTTCAGTGCCACCTGACCAATCAGACCATCGATCTGGTGGCATCCGGCTATGATCTGGCCATTCGTTTGGGCAAATTAGAAGATTCAAGCATGATCGCCCGACAACTGATTTCTCGACAACTCTATGTCTGCGCTTCTCCGGCATACCTTTCTACCCATGGCGAACCCCATGTGCTGACTGAGCTGAATCATCATAACTGCCTGCTTGGCACCCTGGAATACTGGCGTTTTATTGAACAGGGACAAGAGCGCAATATTAGAGTAAGTGGAAATTTACACTGCAACAGCGGCCAGGCGCTATTGGATGCTGCGTTAAAAGGGATCGGAATCGTGCAATTGCCTCAGTACTATGTCGAATCCCACCTGAAAAGCGGTGAACTGGTACCCTTACTTAAAAATTATCAACAAGCAGGCGAAGGTGTCTGGGCACTCTACCCCCATAATCGTCATCTCTCGTCCAAAGTCAGAATGCTGGTCGATCATCTTGCAGAGCACTTAGATTAAACATCGGAGTTTGCTCTTCATGCTTCATTTACAGCGCCCCTCGTACTGCATATGCTCTACAGTATGCAGTGAAAACGATCCAGGCTATATTCTGTTTCCTGTCAGGAACTGGCGGTAGCGAATAATTTTCTGTGGCTGCCCCTGATCGTCAGTACGGTATTTGTAATAACGATCACCCTCCAGGTACACAGACCTACAGCTTTCAGATTTGTATTCCATCTGTAGGCAGATCATATTATTACTGATTCGCCAGCGACCACTCCGCTTCTCCCAGTAACGCGTCTGTAAAACCTCACCATCCATTCTATAGTACGTAAAACTAGTTGAGCCATTCACCAGATTATAAGACTCCACTGTTCGTTCGCTGAACAGGTGCTGAAGTTCTGTAGATGTAAGCTGAGTACTTTCCTTTTTAACCTGACACCCGGAGATAGCGATAATCATCGCACCTATCAATAGAATCCTTATTTTTCTCATTATGATATCCCTCACTTTGCAACAGAAACTGCAGTACTAGTGCTGCCATTCCCCCTTGCTGCATATTTTTATAAAAGTTGTGACCCTGCCCACTCAGTACTTTTAACTGAATGGCTTTATGTGTTGTTTCCTGCTGCAATAGACGAACTGATTCATACCAGTTAAGCGCTCTTTCAAATCGGTTTCGCCCCTGTTGCCAGTCCAGACTTTCTGAGGTTCGTAATGTGGAGCAAACGCAGCTGTGATGTATTACCGGCCACTGGTTCGGCATGGAGAGACGCGTCCCGAAGGGGCATTGCCTCTGGCAGGGGGTACGCTTTGGTTTTCTGAAGTTGAATTGTTGAGCCGCGAGGCGCCGCCACGGATCGTTCCGGTTGGGCTGGTGCCCGCAGATATTCGCCACAGGCTAACTTTTCGGCGGGCCGCGATTGCCGGGCTGGATATGACCCGCCCCAAAATCATGGGCATCCTGAACGTCACACCAGACAGTTTTTCAGATGGTGGACGT
>JAIBCZ010000149.1 GCA_024679645.1 Amphritea sp. | reverse complement strand
TGCACTCCATACCCAGGATAATTATTGTTAACCCTCATCTGTGCGGTGGACTGTTGATAGAAAAAATAGATAGACATACGCACAGTTCAGACTTTCTAATACTAGTCGCCGGTTAATTTCCAGCAATAACAAAAAATATCTTATTCAATAACAAAAACGACTACATAAACAAAAAATACTTTAAAAACAAAAAGATATAAAAGTATAAAAATTAACATTTATGCGCATATAAAAATTTCAAAGTACGGCAACTAACAACTTACGCCCTATCTGGCGAGCCGATACGTATCCGATCTGGCCAAATAACTCTACAATGCCTTAGAAGCCCGCAAAGAACCCATTAAACGCTGTATGCATTCAACTATTTTTGACAGCCCATTTCTTAAGCCCGCTCTGCGCAGGCTTTGCCGTAAAATATTAAAAGTTAAAGGCTGGCAACTGGACTTTTCAGCCATAGAGGGTGTTGATAAAGCGGTGCTCATTGGCGCACCTCACACCAGCAACTGGGACCTCCCTTATGCTTTAATGCTGGGTTTCAGCCAGGACATGCCCATTTACTGGATGGGTAAAGTACAGATTTTTAAATTCCCTTTCCGATCACTAATGATGTGGCTGGGTGGCATCCCGATAGACCGCTCGAAATCGCTCAATGTGGTAACCCAGGCCGCCTCTCAGTTCCATCATGCTGAACAGCTTTATCTGGTCATTGCACCTGAAGGAACCCGTTCGCAGGTAGATGAATGGAAAACCGGTTTTTACCATATTGCACATCAGGCAAACGTACCGATCTTACCTGCCTATATAGATTGGAAAGCCCGTAAAGCAGGTATATACGGCAGTTTTAGCACCAGCGGCGATGCTGAAAAGGACATTGCGGAAATTCAGTCCCTCTATGGCGATCTGTTGCTTCGCCACAAAGGGAATAAGTATTAGCGCGTGCTGAAATTTTATTCCTGTGCTTAAAAGCGGGAAAAATCCGGCTCCCGTTTTTGCATGAACGCCTGCAGGGCTTCCATCGCTTCCTCTGATTTTAAACGTGCGGCAAACTGTTCAACCTCGGCTAACAGCACTTCCTGCATCTGCGACTGCGATACACTACGCAGCATCGCTTTACTCTGCCGTACCGCATCGGGCGCCAGACTGGCCAGCTTACCCGCTTCCAGTATCGACAGGTCTTGCAAACTATTATGCATCACTACACGGTTAATTATCCCCAGATCCCTGGCTGTAGCAGCGCTAAAAGAATCACCCATCACCAATAATTCAAAGGCCCGCCGATGCCCTACCAGCTGCGGCACTATCAAACTAGCCCCCCCTTCAGGCACTAAGCCCAGACGCGCAAAGGGCAATTGAAACGTCGCCTGATCACTGGCGATAACCAGATCACAATGGAGCAACATAGTAACGCCAATACCCACTGCCACACCCGGCACAACCGCAATTACAGGCTTAACCAGTGATGAAATGGTTTGCAGGAACTGCAACGGGGCCTGAACCGCATTAGGCGAGTTAATCGCACCAATGAAGTCACCAATATCATTACCCGAACAAAAGCTGTCACCGGTAGATCCCAGCAGAATAACTCTGACGTCAGGATTAGCATCGGCATCCTTCAATGCCTGGGTTAAACCTTCATACATTGACAGGGTCAGCGCATTTTTTTTATCCGGACGGTTCAAAAGAATCTGACATATCCGGTCACGGGTTACGATATTTAAATATTCGCTCACAACTTATTCCTGTTTAGTTGAAGTATCGGGCACTTCAGGGCTGTAATATTCAGGCAACAATTCCTCTATCACCTCACTGTTCTGCGCCCAACTGTGACAACTGTTAACCATCATTGAGGCTCCCAGCTTCATCACTTCCAGATCGCTGTTTGGCCAAACAGCCTGAATCGCTGTAGTTGCAATGACAGGTAACAACTCATTCAAGTGGGTACATCCCCGAAAACCACCGGTCAGCTCTTTGCACTGTCGATGCCAGCCGGGGCCTATACGGGTTCCTTCAAGCTTTCGGAATGACTCAGTAATTCTGGCGCAGGCAGGGAAAGGTGACGCATCAATAAAAGCCTCGATCTGATGAATAAGCAGCTGCTGATCCAATGTGACCCGTAGCCCCAGATCATGAAAGGGCTCACCGGCCGCCACCTCCCCCCGCAAGGGTAATGGTACAGTCTCAGTTTTAATATCGATCATCTGCGCCTCGACATCCCACAAACCATCGTCACGAAGATAAGCACAACATTCAATAGAACGCCGGTGCTGTAACTTTCGCCGAGTAGGGTTTGATAGAAAACCAGATTTACCCATACCCGTTACCGGCAGCTGACCACCGATCAAACTGACGTCTCACTGCGAAGCATCCGTCGTAACACTTTACCCACATTAGACTTAGGCAGGTCATCGGTAAACTCAACGAGCTTTGGTACCTTATAAGGCGTGAGCCGCTCTTTACACCAACTGCGGATCTCTTCAGTACTGACCTCATCTCTAGTAACCACAAAAAGCTTTACCACCTCACCGCTATGGGGATCTGGTTCGCCAATCGCTGCACACTCAATCACCGCTGGATGCTGAGTAACAATGTCCTCCACTTCATTGGGATAAACATTAAAGCCGGAAACGTTAATCATGTCTTTGGCCCGGTCAACGATACGCAGATAGCCATCAGCTTCCAGAACCGCCACATCACCGGTAATAAAATAGCCATCATCAGTAAAGCAACTATCGGTAGCCTGTTCTCTCTGCCAATACCCCAACATCGCTTGCGGCCCTTTCACACAAAGCTCGCCAGGCTCTCCTACTGGCAGCGCCTGACCATCAGCCCCGATGATCTTCACATCAGTTTCTGCGACAGGCGGCCCGATGGTACCTACCCTTATATTCTTCGGTGGATTCATCGCGACAGCGGGTGAGGTTTCTGTCAGGCCATAAGCCTCCAGCACCTGACATCCGGTTAGTTTTTCCCAGGCAGTCGCAGCATCCAGCGTCAGCGCCATGCCCCCGGAAAGGGTCACTTTCAAATGACTAAAATCAATTTCCGAACTGTCTTTATGATTACAGATCGCCACAAACAGAGTATTCAAACCGATAAATGCTGAAATAGCGTGCTTACGCAGCTCTTTGATAAAGCCCGGAATATCCCTGGGGTTAGCGATCAGAATATTATTGCCGCCCAACTCCAGCACCGCCATCGTGATAGTAAAAGCATAAATATGGTACAACGGCAAAGGCGCAACAACCTTTTCCGCCCAGTGCTTATCTGCATCGGAAATAAGCTTAACGCCCTGCAGAAAGTTCGACAGTAGGTTTGCATGGGTCAGCATTGCCCCTTTAGACACCCCCGTAGTACCACCGGTGTATTGAAGCACCGCAATATCAGCCGGCTGAGATGGAATAAGGGTCGGTCGCTGACCACGTTTCAGATTCAATACATCGCGGAACTCAAATGCCTCAGGCAGATGATAAGCTGGCTCCATCTTCTTCAGGTACTTGACCACTGTATTGATCAGAACCCGTTTCAACGTCGGGTGAAGGTCGGCAATTTGTGTGGTGAAAACATACTTTATGTCGGTATTGGCAATAATTTTATCAACATTATGAGCCACCCCTTTATACACCACCAACGCCTTAGCACCAGAATCATTGAACTGATTTTCCAGCTCTCTGGGGGTATACAAAGGATTCGTATTCACAACGATTAAGCCAGCTTTCAGCGCACCAAACAGGGCAACCGGATACTGGTTTAAATTAGGCAATTGAATGGCGATACGATCACCGGGCAGCAAGTCAGTTTCCTGTTGCAGGTACACAGCAAAGGCATCGGATAACCGATCCAGTTCTCCGTAGCTCATCCCATAACCAAAACTGGTGAACGCCGTGCGATCTGAATAGTCGCTGGCCATCCGCTTAAACGCATCGACCAGGTTATTATATCCCCGGGGATTCAGACTTTCTGGTATCACCCCGGCACGTGCTTTTTGATCCATTTTCAGACCCTGTCACTGTATTATTGTTATTTTAAATCTATCGTTCTGTGCAGTAAGCTGCTATTTCAGCATAAGAGATCAGAGCAAAAAGTCTAATAAAATCAGTCAAGAACATCACTCAACGCTGTTTTTTACTTCAAACTACTGGAAACAAGGCTTCCAGGCGAGTCGCCAGCATAATATCGCCTTCAGCCCTAATCTGGCCGCTCATAAAAGCCTGCATGCCATTCGTTTCGCCACGTAAAACATCACTGAAAGTCTGGTTATTCATTAGCAAGACCACGCTAGGCTCATCATGCTCACCTTGTTCGAGTACACAATTGCCTTCAGAAATGGCCGCGAAGTAGGTGTCTCCTTCATCCAGTTTGTACTGAAAAACAGCCTCTAAACCGGTAGCGGCTGAACTGTTAAAACGCCCTGCCATCTCCTCAAACATAACCTGAGTATCTGTCATCATGCTCTCCATATTCGTTTTTCTCGACACCGATCCAAATGCTATCACCTGTCGAAGTCTGTAATTTAAATTCAGCAGGCCGGAAACTATCACCCGGCCTGCTGCGGTTCGAAGTAACTTCATCGTCTGTTATTCAATGCTTATTTTCATCGCTGATCAGAAAGAGAACTCTGATTCATCCATTTCCAGAAGATTATCAGCACCCGAATCAATCGTTACTTCGAGCGTTCGGGTACGCGGCAGGATTCGTTCAAAATAGAATCGGGCAGTTTTCAATTTAGCCGCATAAAAAGCACCATCACCTTCTCCTGCTGCCAGCTTCTCCTGAGCGGTTACAGCCATCCGCGCCCAGAGATAGGCCATCGTGATATAACCGGAATACATCAGGTAATCTACCGAAGCGGCGCCTACTTCTTCCCGGTTTTGCATCGCTTTCATACCGATACGCGTGGTCAACTCACCCCACTCCCGGTTCAACCGAGACAGCGGATTGATAAATGACTGCATCGACCGGTTATCCGCCTGGGATTCACAGAATTTATGCACCACCTTAGTGAAGGATTTTAGAGATTCCCCCTGAGTCATCAGTACTTTACGCCCCAGCAGGTCAAGCGCCTGAATACCGGTAGTCCCCTCATATAGCATTGAGATACGGCTATCACGGACGTTCTGCTCCATTCCCCACTCACGGATATAACCATGACCGCCAAAAATCTGCAGACCCTGATTCGCTGACTCAAAGCCGGTTTCAGTCAGGAAGGCTTTAGCTATCGGAGTCAGGAAGGCTAGTTGTGTATCCGCTTCCTGTCGCTCACTCTCATCAGTGGTAAGGCCCACCTTGTCCACTAATTGCGCGCAGTAGTAAATCAGTGCCCGGCCGCCTTCAGCAAAGGCTTTTTGAGTTAGCAGCATGCGGCGTACATCGGGATGAACAATAATTGGGTCAGCAGCTTTCTCCGGACATACGGGCCCATTTAAAGCTCGCATCTGCAAACGATCCCGGGCATAAGCCAGCGAGTTCTGATACCCCCACTCGGTATGAGCCAGTCCCTGCAGCGCGGTGCCAATACGCGCCGTATTCATAAAGGTGAACATGCAGTTCAGGCCCCGGTTTTCTTCACCAATAAGGTAGCCAGTAGCCGAATCGAAGTTCATCACACAGGTCGCATTCCCGTGAATTCCCATCTTATGCTCGAG
>JAIBCZ010000016.1 GCA_024679645.1 Amphritea sp. | reverse complement strand
TTTATAAAAACCGAATTAGTACCAAGGTACTAGTTTTTCAGCACCAAAGCAGAATTCTTCAACCTTCACCTCTCGTTTTATTATTTCACCTATAGCGATTTCCCCGATTTATCTGTTCGTCCCCACGGGCTGAGCCGGGAAATCCGAGAATACTAATACTCTAATAAGACTGGTGAAGTGAATGAGAATGCCAACAAAAACTCTGGGTGCTGTAACAGCAGGTGCTTTTTCAATGCTGTTATCTGCGCAAGTACTGGCGCACGGTGATGTGACGCCTCAGACGATGGACACTCAAGACCTACAGCAACTGGGTGAGGAATGGTTAGAAGAAAACCCATATACAACGGAGTATGAAAAGCACGATATTGCTGTTGAGATAGGATTTTCAGCATATACGCAGAACTGTGCCCGCTGTCATGGTCTAGAAGGTATATCTGGGGGTATCGCACCGGATCTGCGCTACCTTGAACCGGGTATCGAAGGCGATGAGTGGTATAAATATCGCGTCCTCAATGGTGCGGTTCGGGATGGGCGTGTGTATATGCCGAAAATGGCGGATTACCTGAGCCAGGAAGCGCTGTGGGCCATTCGTGCATGGTTAGAAACAGTCGCAACGACTGAGTAAGAGGAGTAGTCATGGTGAAACCGATGATCCGTTTTCTTATTCTGATAGCAGTATTCTCTATGAACTGGGTCAGTACGGCCCAGGCTCGCTATTACGATGATGTGATAGCCAGTGGAGTAATATACATCGGTGCCTACAAAGACTTTCCCCCATACTCTTTTATGCAGAACGGAAAGCCCGCCGGTGTTGATATCGAGGTGGGCCGCCGTATCGCTGCAGCCTTTGATCTGAAGATGAAGGTCCACTGGATTACACCGGATGAAAACCTGGAAGATGATCTGCGCAATAATGTCTGGAAAGGACATTATCTGGATAAGGATGATGAGAATCCCCTCGCGATGAAGCATCTTGCTGATGTGATGATGCGGGTGCCTTATGACCGCGAATATGCTTTTAAGCGGGGTGATCTTGATCTGCTTATTAATGACCAGGTTGTACTTTTTGGCCCCTATCAGCGTGAGCGCTGGCAGGTCGCTTTTGATAGCAAGAAGCTGGAGCGCGTCGGCACCGTCGCTGTCTTCCAGTACCACCCGATCGGTGTCGAAATAGACAGCCTGCCAGATTTTTATCTTACCTCTGCTTTCGGTGGGAGGATGAGAAATAATACCCACCATTATCCGACGATACACGACGCGTTTTTTGCCATGCAGGACGGCAAAGTTGATGCCGTAATGGGGATGCGAGCTGAGGTTGATTGGCGGCTTAGTCAGGCTGAAAACGAGCAGTATCAGCTGGCAGAAAATGGTTTTCCCTCAATGGGTAAGCAACAGTGGGATATAGGCATGGCGGTAAAGCAGAGTTATCGACAGCTCGGGCATGCAGTTGAAGAGGTTGTTGATGGCTTAATCCGCAGTGGTGAAATAGAAAAAATCTATGCCCGCTATGGTGTGAGGTATGAGCTTCCGGGGCTGTATCAGGATGTCACTCAGTAAAGAAAATTGAGTCTCAAATGACAGGTGAATGCAGGTAACCGAAATAGGGGAGGAGTAGAGAATGGTTCGATTGATTTTTCTAACCCTGCTGGTTGCTGCTTCGATTGTCCGGGCGGCTGACCCAGACCCCTTACAGTCTCCTATGTGGGATTACACCCGTGAGCAGTTTATTGGCTCGGCGCCTTATCGATTTGATGAACGGATTGTCGTTTCTCTCCCGGCGTTTGCTGAAAATCCGACCCAGGTGCCTCTTCAAATAGATGCAACGGTTCTGGCCGGCGATATTGAGCGCATTATCGTCTGGGCCGACCTCAATCCGATTCAGCATATTTTTACCTATTTCCCCCACCCGGATGTTATTCCAAAAATTTCGCTTAGATTCAAGGTGCAGCAGGGGACAGCTGTCAGGGCTGCAGTACTGACTCAATCAGGGGTTTGGCATGTTGGTTCTGCTTACCTTGATGCGGCTGGCGGTGGCTGCACTACGCCCAGTACTGGTAATGCCAGCCCCTATTGGGAGAGTCACCTGGGTGAAACCCGTAGTCGGGCTTTTCCCCTTTCCTCAGAAGAAGGCATCAGATTTAAATTCAAAGTGATTCATCCTATGGATACGGGGCTGGCAGATGCGATACCTGAGTTTTATATACAGCAGGTAATACTGCGTAATTCCCGGGAAGAAAATCTGGCGAGATTAGAGCTATCTCAGCCGGTGGCTGAAAACCCGGTTATCAGCTTCGATCTTAAAGATGACCTTAGCGCCCGTGCAGGTGAATACCTGCTGTGGATGCGGGATAACAATGGCAATGAATTTGAGAAGGCTCTGTAGGAGAGGTGCGCTGATGAAGTCATACCTTGCGGTTTTCCTGATGCTGTTGTGTGAATCTTTGTACAGCGCACCGCTGCAATACAATCTCACCGCTCATGAAATTGCTCTGAATACATGGGTCGTTGAGGGGAAACGCGAGGATTTCAGCCGTGCCAATGGGGGAAATATTGTTAATACTGCATTTATTGTGACCGGTGAGGGGGTTGTATTACTGGATACCGGGCCCTCTCTGAAATATGGCCGTGAATTGCGAACGCTTATCGGCACAATAACAGATCAGCCAATTCAATATATTTTCAATACCCACCATCACCCCGATCATTTTCTTGGCAATCAGACTTTTCATGACCGGCCTATCTATGCACTGCCCAAGACCGGCAAGCTAATGGCCGAACATGGCAGCGCTTTTGCAGAAAACATGTACCGGTTGGTCGGTGACTGGATGCGCTCAACCGAGGTTCACTTGCCAGATCAGCCTTTGACGCTGGAGCGTTTAGATCTGGGAGGGCATCGGCTTCGCTTTATGAGTATGACCGGGCATGCGGGTGCTGATCTGGTGGTCTTAGATGAAACGACAGCTGTGCTCTTTACAGCGGATATGGTGTTTTATCAGCGAGCACTGACGACGCCACATACGCCTGATTTGAAACAGTGGATAACAGAGCTTGCTCACCTGGAAAAGCTGGAATTTAAATGGCTGGTACCCGGCCACGGCCCTGTTTCTGAAGGGACTGAGGCCATCGTGCAGATGCGGGATTACCTTATCTGGCTTGATAAGCGTTTGAGACAGGCAGCAGAGCAGGGGCTGACGATGAATGAGGTTATTCAATTGCCACTGGATAGCCGTTTTGTCGGGCTCGCAGTTGCCAGAAAAGAGTATATACGCAGTGTTGCGCATCTTTATGAACGTTATGAAAATGCGATGTTTGAGTAAAAAGGAAAAGGATAATTCGCCATGATTGCAGCTACACCGGAACGGGTACCGGTTTTAAGTGTGCACTGCAGGCTCTATTTCGATGGTCAGCACAATCGGTGGGTCTTTAAAGCGCCGCAGCAGATTATGTTTCCAGATCAGTTTACGTTAACCGTGCTACAGGCCTGTGATGGTCGTTGTAGTGAGCAGCAGATAGCCCATTCACTGGTTGCATGTTCAGCACGGGAAAATGCGACTATTGAAGATGTTCTGGATCTGCTGGACGAGTTTGAACGGCGGGGATATCTCTCTGTAATGAGCGCTGCAGGATGATTAACTATCGCCAGCAGAGCAAGTATTACTACTAAGTAAGTAGAAAACTCATTCCCCCGGTTAATTGTTGAAATGCTGGTAAATTCCCAAAATATGGACAGGTCTGGGCTCTGCATCCAGCCCTGTTGAGAGTCAGAAAATAAGAACATCCTTAATTAAGGAGCATTGCAATGAAAAAGTTCGGCGGCAGTTTTGCTGTAACAGCATTGGTAACGGCAATGTCTGTATCAGGTATCGCGCAAGCGGGTGTGACTGATAAAGATATAATGCAAGACCAGATGACTGTAGAAGACGTGGTATCCAATGGTTTGGGCCCAAGGGGGCAACGTTACAGCCCGCTGGATATGATCAATACTGACACCGTTCAGGATATGCGTCCGGTGTGGGCTTTCTCTTTCGGTGGAGAGAAACAGCGGGGCCAGGAATCCCAGCCAATGGTTAAAGATGGCGTTATGTACGTAACGGCCTCTTACTCGCGGGTGTTTGCGGTAGATACGAGAACCGGTGATGAGCTTTGGGAATACAATGCTCGCCTGCCCGATGGAATCATGCCTTGTTGTGATGTTATCAACCGGGGTGTAGCGCTTTATGGTGACCTGGTTATCTTTGGTACTTTGGATGCTAAATTAGTCGCTCTGGATGCTAAGACCGGTAAAGTTAAATGGAAGAAGAAGGTAGCCGATTATAAAGAAGGCTACTCGATTACCGCAGCGCCTATTGTCGTGGACGGCAAGATCATTACCGGCGTTTCCGGTGGCGAGTTTGGTATCGTCGGTAAAGTCGAAGCGTATGATGCGACTACCGGTAAGATCCTCTGGACCCGGCCGACGGTAGAAGGCCATATGGGTTACATCTGGAAAGATGGCAAGAAGGTTGAAAACGGTATTTCCGGTGGTAAAGCGGGAGAGACATGGCCTGGTGATTTATGGAAGAGCGGTGGTGCAGCGACCTGGCTGGGCGGAACCTATGATCCGGATACTAAGTCTTTGTTCATTGGTACGGGTAACCCTGCACCCTGGAACTCGCATATGCGTCCCGGCGACAACCTGTTTTCCTCATCTCGTCTGGCGATCGATCCGGATACCGGTAAGATCAAGTGGCACTTCCAGACTACGCCACATGATGGTTGGGACTACGATGGTGTAAACGAGCTTATCTCCTTCGACTATAAAGAGGGTGGTAAAACCGTTAAAGCGGCAGCAACGGCTGACCGTAATGGTTATATGTACGTACTAAATCGTACTAACGGTGACTATATCCGTGGTTTCCCGTTTGTTGATGAGATCACCTGGGCGAAAGGCCTGGATAAGCAAGGCCGACCCATCTACAACGAATCAATTCGTCCGGGCAACCCAACGGCATCTGAAGATGGCAAGAAAGGTTCATCTGTCCGTGCGGTTCCTGCATTCCTGGGTGGTAAGAACTGGATGCCTATGGGCTTCAGTCAGGATACCGGCTTGTTCTACGTGCCTTCTAATGAGTGGGCGATGGATATCTGGAACGAACCAACAGCCTATAAGAAAGGTGCAGCGTACCTGGGTGCAGGCTTCACTATTAAGCCGATGAATGACAGTCATATTGGTGTTCTGAAAGCGATGGACCCTAAAACGGGTAAAGAAGTATGGCGCTACCAGAACTATGCTCCACTCTGGGGTGGTGTACTGGCGACCGCGGGTAATCTGGTGTTTATTGGAACACCTGAAGGTTATCTGAAAGGCTTCGATGCGAAGACCGGCGAACTGAAATATGAGTTCAATACCGGCTCAGGCATCGTGGGTTCACCTATTACCTGGAAGCAGGATGGCGAACAGTTCCTCTCAATCGTATCCGGTTGGGGTGGCGCAGTACCGCTTTGGGGTGGTGAAGTTGCCAAGCGTGTAAAACACCTGAACCAGGGTGGTTCTGTGTGGACGTTCAAACTGCCTAAATCTTAAGCTTAGTCAGATGTTAAAAAAGGCTGGTGCTCACGCATCAGCCTTTTTTGGTTTATAGGGGACGACTCTCTATTGCTCTTCCCGCAAGGTTACCGTTGTATACCACGTTTGTTTTTAAGAGGCATGATTACTCATCGACCAGTTGATCGCATTTGAAAAATGGGTCTGTGCCCACGTCTAACGCTTCAATTAAACGAGGTAGAACCTGGTTCATCTTCGCTTTTAACTGCCAGGGTGGGTTGATCACAATCATGCCTGAGGCGGTCATACCCCGTTCAACGGAGTCTGGTTCAAGTCCGAGTTCAAAGCGTTGGATGTTTTTAATCCCGCTTTTTATAAAGCGTTTTTCCAGTTGATTGATCCGCTGACGATCGACCACCGGGTACCAGAGTGCATAGATTCCAGTAGCGAACTTGCCGTGGGCTTGTTGTATTACTTTGAAAACGGCTTCGTAATCGGTCTTCAATTCATAAGAAGGGTCAACCAGCATTAAGCCCCGGCGTGAGGCCGGCGGTAATAAACGTAAAACACTGCTCAGACTGTCTTCGTTCATGACTTTGATTGAACGGTTTCTGGCAGTGTTTTGCTGCAGCAGGCTAAAATCTTTCGGATGCAGTTCGAACAACCAGGCTTTATCTTTCTTTCGCAGGTACTGGGCTGCTATCAGTGGGGAGCCAGGATAAAAACGCAATTTTCCATCGGTATTACAATCATCGACCGCATCAATATAGCCTTTAAGCTCGGGCCATTTGTCATTTTTGAGCTTGCTGATGCCACTCTGATGTTCACCGAGCTTGGTCGCCGTATCCGAATAGAGGTCGTATAAACCAGCCCCTGAATGGGTGTCTATGTAATCAAAGGGCTTATCTTTCTGTGTCAGGTGTTCAAGAATTTCGACCAGCACTATATGTTTAAGTACGTCGGCAAAATTGCCTGCATGAAACGAATGTCGATAGCTTAGCAAAACGGAGTCCTGGTCAGATTGTAATAATGGTTGCAGACTATCGTTTGATTCCGTGATGGGGTCAATAGAGTGACCGGTTAAACCTCATCGCTTGTGTTAAAAAAATCAATTTTCACAAAGATTAGTTAGCCAGAGAGGTTATAGCGGGTCTTCTATAAACGAGGCTGAAAAGGCATGTCGGCCAGGCAGTCCTGCTTTATGGTAAATCATAGAAGAGCAGTCCTTTGGAATAAGAGAGGGCGTTATCTCTTGTTTAAAAACGGCGGCAGTGGCAAGGTTTATATAATTATTAATCTCCGGTGATAAATGGATGTTCGGCTAGTTGTTCTTATTCGTGATCGGATGAGTAGCTGAGGCAAGGCGCTGCTACCGGACAGCCAGAATTAAAGGTCTATGTTAGCCGACGGTAAAATAACTCAATCAAACACTCATTCTCTGATGCTGGTAATAGTCGCTGTTATCGGGCTGCTAATCACAATAGTCGCTTATCAGTACACTAGGGGAGCCCAACAGGAACATCGACAGCTATTAGTTGCTCAGGCGGCTACAGAACAGCGGGCTCAGTTACAGAGCAGTGTTAACAGTACGGTTGAAATACTGGACTCTATCGCCAGCTTTGTGACTCATAGCAACCAGTTGAGCCAGGAATCCTTCAGATCATTTACCCAGCCCATCTTCAAACGGCATGGAGAGCTGCTTGCACTTCATTGGGTTCCGCGTGTGACGCATAATGATAGGTTTCGCTTTGAGCAGCAGATGACAACTCTGGGGTTTGATGGGGGTATTACGGCGTTAAAATATCAGATGAATAGTCTGGTGCCATCAGCAGAAAAAGATGTTTACTATCCTGTACTTTATTCCGAACCCCTGGGCTTTAACCGTCGTATCATCGGTTTTGATGTGTATTCCCGGGGACTCAATGCTGCCGTCATTGACAGGTTGTTAAGCGGTACAGCTCAGTTTCTCTCAACTGCCCCTTTTCAGCTGATTCAGGATGAAGCTGACAGTTTGTCTGTTGTCTTCTTTCGGCCAGTCTATGGTCTTTCTACAAATCAGAAACCCTCTGTACTGCGAGGCTTTATTGCTGCGTTAGTAAAGCCTCAGGTTCTGTTGGATAAGCAGGTTATATCGGATACAGGTCTCGCCATTAAACTGGATGATGTGACCAGTGGAAGTGGTCAACAGATAGGTTCAACGAATCTCCAGCTAGCGAAGAACGACGGCGAGTCATACATGACCGAATTTACGGTACTGGGCCGTAACTGGGCTTTACAGGTTTGGGGGCTGGAACGGATTATTGCAGAACAGAGCTCAGCAAGTCTGATATTGGTGTTTGGGGCTTTATTCACGTTAATGCTGGTAGTCGTGCTATCCCGGTTGATGAGCGCCCATAAACAGGTGCTGCTGGAACGGGATAGAGCGCAAAGCTATCTGGATACGGTGGATACCATAATGTTGGTGCTGGATCGGGAAGGCTGCATAACAATGATTAACCATAAAGGTTGTGATGTACTGGGGTATGGCCCGCTAGACCTGTTGGGTAAGCACTGGTTCAGTGATCGCTTTATGGTTGACAGTATCGATGAGAAAAAACGATTTAATGTACTGCTGAGTAGTGCCCTGATCGATGATGATCTGTTCCTTGGAGAAAGCAAAGTCTGTACAGGAAACGGCCTGGTTCGCCTGATCTCATGGCGAAATAAAAGGCGCTTCAATGGAAATGGGGAGGTGATTGGAGTGCTCTGTTCAGGTAGTGATATTACTGAGCAGCGGCAGGCTGAATTACAGGATAAGCTCCGCAGTAGGGCAATGGAGGCGACACTGCGCGGAGAATCGCTGAGTTATGTACTTGATCTGGTACTAACGGGTATTGAAAGGCAGTACCCCGGCGCTCGGTGCTCAATTTTATTATTGGATAAAAGTGGCAAGCATCTGCTGAGTTGTGCTGGTCCGTCGCTGCCGGAAAGTTATCAGAATGCGATTGATGGACTAGAGATTGGGGACGGTGTGGGGTCTTGTGGTACGGCGGCATTTCGTCGTCAGCGCGTCATTGTAGAAGATATCGAAACTCACCCGTATTGGGCACTGTTTAAAGACCTGGCCTTGAGTCATAACCTGCGTAGTTGTTGGTCTGAACCGATCTTTGGTAAAAAAAATCACCTCAAAGGTACGTTTGCTATCTACCATGAGACACCCTCGCTGCCAAGAGAGGAGGACCTGGAGCTTATTACCAGTATGGCGGCATTTCTCAGTCTTCTGATTGAGGAATTTCAGATGGAAGAGCGGTTGGTTCAGATGGCGAATACGGATGCGCTAACCGGTCTGAATAACCGGCGAAGGTTATTAGAAAGTCTTAGAAATGAATTTACGCGAGCGCAACGCTATGGTCGTACATTCAGCCTCTGTATGTTAGATCTGGACTACTTTAAAAAGATAAACGATCAGTATGGTCACGATGTTGGGGATAAGGTACTGAAAGCCATTTCGGACTGTATTACTCAAGAGCTACGGGAAAGTGATGTTGCAGGCCGTATTGGTGGTGAAGAATTTGCGTTGCTACTACCGGATACCAGTTTAGATAAGGCGGCTGAATTTTCTGAAAGGCTCAGGTGTAAGTTAGAACAGCAGTGGGTAACACTCCAGACCGGGAAAGAGGTTGGGGTTACTGGTTCTATCGGAGTGGCGGAGTATTCTGCTACTTTTAAAGCGTCATCCGAAATGCTTAAACTGGCTGATCAGCGCCTCTACCAGGCAAAGAAAAATGGACGCAACCAGGTGAATACAGGCACCTGATGGTATCCGGTGGGTTAACCATCGGGTTGCTCTAGTTGAGATCGGCAGTAATCGACCAGCCGATGGGTGAGTTGTTGGCTGAAAGTTGATTGCAGATTCCAGCTGTGCCAATAGAGAGGGACTTCGATGCTCATGCCGACGGCAATTTCTGTTACTTCTCCACTGCTTATCTGAGCTTTCATCTGAAGGTCAGGTACCATTCCCCAGGCAAACCCTCTTTTTATCAGTTCGGTAAAGGCTTCAGATGAAGGGACCCGGTGACGTGGGTAGCTATCAACACCGGGAAAAAATGTAGCGATGTAATTATCCTGTAAATCGTCTTTTTCGTTATATTCAACGGCAGGAGCATTCGTTAAAGTTTCATTCGAAACACCTTCCGGAAAATAACGTTCGATATACTCAGGAGTGGCCAGAGCAAGGTACCGGCTGATGCCCAGTAGGACTGCACTGCCACCCTGTAACGGTTTGCTGCTGGCACTGATGCAACCCAACACATCCCCCTGTTTTAATAGTTGGTGCGTCTGATTCTGGTCATCGACTCTAAGGTCAAGCAATACCGGGCTTTGCTCTAATAATGGCTGCATCGCCTCCATAAACCAGGTGGCCAGACTGTCTGCATTGAGGCCGATGGTCAAACGGGTAAAACCTTCTTCCCGTGAGTTAGACAGGCTATTCAATAGCTCGCTTTGGAGTAGGCTAACCTGGTGATAATGTCGCTGGAATTGTTGTCCCGCTGAGGTGAGTTTTAAGGGCTGGCTGCGGATTAACAAGAGCTGTCCCGTTGATTCTTCCAGCTGTTTAATACGTTGAGAAATCGCTGACTGGGTCAGAAACAGACGCTTAGCGGCGCGGTCAAAGCTTTGCTCTTCAATCACTGTGGCTAAGGCCTGTAGTTGGCGAAAATCAAGCATGGCGCACCATTATTAGTTTGACTAATGAAATATAAATATTATTAGTTTTACTAATTATAGTCGACTCTTTAGTCTGTCATTACTCAATAACAGCGCTGGAACAGTAATGCTTACCTTGTTTTCTCTACCCACGCCGTTCTTTACCGGACTTGCGACCAGCGCAGGCCTTATTATTGCAATAGGTGCTCAGAATGCTTTCGTCTTAAGCCAGGGGGTCAGACGTGAGCATCACTGGCCGATTGCGGGGCTGTGTAGTTTGATTGATGCGGTGCTTATTACGCTGGGTATTGCGGGCATGGGATTACTCATCGGGCAATCGGAAGTGATACTACACATTATTACCTGGGGCGGTGCTCTGTTTCTGTTCTGGTATGGCGCGAATGCACTGAGGTCAGCTTTGCGCAGTGAAGTCCTTGATCTCTCTGAGAGCCAGTTTTCCGGTCTGCGATCAGCGTTGTTGACGACCCTTGCGTTGAGTCTGCTGAACCCTCATGTATACCTGGATACACTGGTTCTGCTGGGGGGAATAGGCGGGCGTTACCCTGAAAGCGAACGTTACTGGTTCGGAGCCGGTGCGGCCCTGTTTTCCTTTGTCTGGTTTTTTTCGCTGGGTTTAGGTGCGCGTTGGCTGGCACCTTTATTTCGCAATCCTGTGAGCTGGCGAATATTAGATGGGCTGGTGTGTCTGATGATGTGGACGCTTGCCGGGTTGTTGCTCAGTGATAATCTGGTGTAAGGCAGATTATCACCCGGCTAAACGTTCTTCCTGTTTTAGCGTCTAAGCGTGCGGTTTACAATTTGAGACAGGTCTGTCACCAGTTTAGCCAGTTTGTCGGTGGCGCTATTAGTCCGGGCAATGGAGTCTTTATTGCTGTCGGAAATATCACGGATCGAAATCACACTGCGGCTCAGGCTTTCTGCGGTACCACTTTGTTCTTCAGCAGATACAGCAATCTGTTGACTCTGTTGCGATATCAGGTCGAGTGACTGGCTTAATTGATCGAAAGATTTACCGGCGGTTTCCGCTCGGGTGATGCTTTCTTTTGCCTGAAGATGGGTTTTACTCATACTACTGGCGGTTTGTTCTACCTGATTCTGAATAGCGCCGATACTGGTTTTGATCTGATTAGTGGCTTCCTGAGTTCGGGTGGCAAGGGTGCGTACCTCATCGGCTACGACTGCAAATCCCCGTCCGTTGTCACCTGCCCGGGCGGCCTCAATCGCGGCATTCAGCGCCAATAGGTTCGTTTGGTCGGCTATGTCGTTGATCATGGTGGTAATGTTGCCGATCTCTTCGGTCTGACTATGTAGCTGGTCTGACAGTTCCGATGCCTGAGCCACTTCGATTACGAGCTGCTCTATCGTGTTTAACATATCGTTAACACTGGTGCGGCCGTCCTGTGCGTCCTGAGCTGCCTGGAGGGTTACTTCTGAAGTCCGGGAGGTGTTTTCAGCAACCTGATGTGATGATGAGGCCATCTCCGTACTAGCCGAGGCGAGCATGTCACTTTCCAGGTTCTGCTGTTCAATCCCGTCAGTGGTTTGATCAAGACTTTCATGGGTAACATCCATGACACTTTTTACTGTAGTGATAGCATCTTCAACCCGCCCAGTAACTGTTCGCAAGCGCGCTTCCAGTAATAAGTTGGATAGATGAAAAGAGCCAATTTCATCCATCCGACCGGTTAGTGCTTTTTGCGTAATGGGATTGTTGTAAATATCCAGAGCTTGTTTAGCACGATTATGCAGCGGAGTCAGAAGCCAGTGAATGAGGCCAGTAAATGACAGGGTCAACAAACCGGATAACGCAACCTTGATATAGATATCCATCGGAGCCAGATTAATCATAGTTACCCCAAGGAGGCCACACAAGGCTGCCGCAGTAACTCGGTGGCTGAGCTTTGTTCGCGAAAAAGAGACCCGTGATGGATGTAGATTTACCTGATTATAAAGGTTTTGAGCACTCTCTTTCAGGTCATCTGGAAGCCGTGTGCGAACCGATTGATAGCCAATTTTTTTTCCTGTTTCGTTGTACAGCGGAGTGACATAGGCCAGGACCCAGTAAAAGTCTCCATTTTTACAGCGATTTTTAACCGCGCCTAACCAGGACTCATCTGCTTTTAAATGCTTCCAAAGGTCTGCAAAGGCAGCGGCAGGCATATCGGGGTGCCGTACAATATTATGATTCTGCCCAACCAACTCATCTGCTGTGTAGCCAGCAATATCACAAAAGTTTTTATTGGCATAGGTGATACAGCCCGTGAGAGAGGTCGTGGAAATTAGACGGCACCCATCCTGTACAAGCTGCTCTCTCTGTTGCTGATTTGTAGACATTAATACCTCTTACTGAGTCGTTTGCTGCTCAGAATATGACTGTTTAGCTGCTGGCCGGATACCCAAGCCTGGTAAGCCTTTAATAGATGAAAACAATATAGCGTTGTTCGTCTGTAATTGCTTTTGAAATGGTGCTCAGTTTGGGGGGCAGATTACGTACTTCAGCTCAGGAATTACTACTAAATAACTAAATTTTCAGTGCCAAGGGAGCATGGTTGAGGGGCAGCCCTACTGACTACTATGAACAGGTACTCAAAACAGCCCGCGAAGTGCGCTGTATAACAAAAAAGAGGCTTAGGAAAATGATTTACGCACAGCCAGGAACCGAAGGTTCAGTTGTTTCTTTTAAAGACCGTTACGCTAACTATATTGGTGGTGAGTGGGTTGCGCCTGTTAAAGGTCAGTACTTCCAGAATGTTACCCCTGTTACCGGTGAAGCGTTTTGTGAAATTCCACGTTCTTCCGAGGAAGATATTAATCTGGCGCTGGATGCAGCGCATGCAGCCAAAGCTGCCTGGGGCGCTACCTCAGTGACTGAGCGCTCGAATCTGCTACTTAAAATTGCAGATCGTATCGAACAAAATCTTGAGCTGCTGGCCGTAGCTGAAACATGGGATAACGGTAAAGCCGTTCGTGAAACGATGGCCGCTGACGTGCCACTTTGTGTTGACCACTTCCGCTACTATGCCGGTTGTATCCGTGCTCAGGAAGGTTCAATCGGTGAAATCGATCAGAATACCGTTTCTTACCAGTTCCATGAGCCGCTGGGTGTTGTGGGTCAGATCATTCCCTGGAACTTCCCATTGTTGATGGCCGCCTGGAAATTAGCGCCAGCACTGGTGACAGGTAACTGTATCGTACTGAAGCCTGCTGAGCAGACGCCAGTTTCTATCCTCAAGTTGATGGAAGTCATTGGTGATCTCTTGCCGCCGGGTGTACTGAACGTCGTCAATGGATTTGGTAAAGAAGCGGGCGAAGCGCTGGCAACCAGTACCCGTATCGCTAAGATCGCCTTTACCGGTTCTACCCCTGTTGGTTCGCACATTCTGAAATGTGCTGCTGAGAATATCATCCCGTCTACGGTAGAGCTGGGTGGTAAATCACCTAATATCTTCTTTGCCGACGTAATGGATCAGGAAGAGGAATTTATTAGTAAAGCGGTAGAAGGCGCTGTATTGGCCTTCTTTAACCAGGGTGAGGTTTGTACTTGTCCTTCTCGCTTGCTGATTCAGGAAAGTATGTATGATGCGTTCATCGCCAGGGTAATTGAGCGTGCGAATCAGATTAAGCGCGGTAACCCGCTGGATACTGATACGATGGTGGGTGCTCAGGCGTCTGAACAGCAGTTCGATAAGATCATGTCTTATATGGATATCGGCAGAGAAGAAGGTGCTGAATTCCTGATCGGTGGTGATGCTCATGCGAATGATGGTGAGTTTGGTTCTGGCTATTACGTTCAGCCTACGCTGATGAAGGGTCATAACAAAATGCGCGTCTTCCAGGAAGAGATTTTCGGTCCTGTTGTCGCTGTAACGACCTTTAAAGATGAAGCTGAAGCGCTTGAAATCGCCAACGATACTGAGTTTGGTCTTGGGGCGGGTGTCTGGACCCGCGACATGAACCTTTCTTACCGCATGGGTCGTGGTATTGAATCCGGTCGTGTATGGACAAATTGTTACCATCTGTATCCTGCTCACGCAGCGTTCGGTGGCTACAAGAAGTCAGGTGTAGGCCGTGAGACTCATAAGATGATGTTGGATCATTATCAGCAGACTAAGAACCTATTGGTTAGCTACGATATTAATCCACTGGGCTTTTTCTAAGCCGATCTGTTGACGCTATAGCAATATAGCTGACGCAATCCCCGGGGCAGCCATGCTGCCCCGTTTGCATATCTCCATTCGTCGTTTTGGAGACTCGCACCGTAACCCGCTATTCATGGGCGGGTTACATCCGCAACTGGTATCGCACTTTGTACCGGGATTTGTCGGTGTTCTTTGGCGGTCTTTGACCGCCCTTTTTGTTTGATTACCTGCCATCTTGAGTAGTCAGCTCCCAAACCCCCTTGTAACGGCTCTTCTACACCAACTAAGCTGATACAAAGGTTCTGTTTAGGAACGATCTGTTTTCTTGCCGGAGCAGGAATGGAATTGACGAAAAACCTCTATCAAACACAGATGCGCGCTCTCTGGTTAGTGATGACACTTATTGTCTTATTACTGGTGGGGGTCCCGGTCTATTTTTCTCTGATCGGCCATCAACATAGCGAAGCGCAGCTTAATACATTGCAGCAATCCGTTGAGGCGCAGGTTAACAGGCGGTTGCAGGGTGAAGTTCATACCGCCAGTGGCTATGCAGAAGCTAAGTATCAACGGGCTGAACAAGTGTTGATGACTCGCGCGCAGAATGAAGTACTCCAGGCGTTAGCTGTGCTGAAGGGAATCTACCAAGAAAATAAAGACAAGCTGTCAGACGATCAATTGAAAAAAATCATGTTGGAATCCCTGCGTGAGGTGCGTTTTTTTAATGGTCGTGGCTATTTTTTCGTTGGAGATTCATCCGGGAAAAGCCTGCTATTACCACCGCAGCCTGAATTAGAGGGTACTTCGCTTATTGATCTGAAAGATGACCGGGGTAATTATTTTGTCCGCCGCTTTACTCAGGTGATCGCTTCAGAAGATGGACGGGGGTATGTTCGTTATCGCTGGTATCCGCCGGGTGACAGGCAGGCTATGCAGGATAAAATCACCTATGTTGCACGTTTTGAACCCTTTAACTGGATGATTGGTGCGGGTGACTATGTGTTTAACATTCAGAACGATCTGCAGCAGGAAATCATCGAGCATCTCGAAAATATTCAGTTTGGTGAAGAGGGCTATATCTCTGTTTTTGATAGCAGAGGACATATCATTGCCGGCAAGGGGGTTAGTCGATTTGTTGGAAAGCATTTCTCCATGTCTGAATCGGCAGATGATCAGAAACGCCTTGCTGCGCTTTCATACAAGATAGGCGAAGAAGGGTTTCACCGCAGCGATTGGTATCGGGTAGACGGTACGCCGATAAATGATCAATTGATCTATATTAAACCACTGCCTATCTGGGGGTGGGCCCTGGTGGCTGGAGCTGATACAGATCCAGGTTTACAGCTGTTGGCGCAACAACGACAGAGGATTGTTCAGAAGGAACGCAGTGACCGACTGCAGTTGATGCTCATCCTGGGCCTGATATTGTTCATCGCCCTGGTAGCGATGTGGTACTTCACGCGCGGATTTAAGGATGTTTTCAGAAACTACCAAATGGATATTGATCGACAGCATAAAGCACTCACAGAGAATGCGCTGTCGTTAGAAATTAGTGCACGTATTGTTCAGGCTGCGCATGAAGGTATTATGGTGACCGATGCGGATAATCGAATTGTGAGTATTAATGAATCATTTACCCGAATTACCGGTTATGAGCGTGATGAGGTATTAGGCAGGAATCCAAAATTCTTACAGTCTTCCCGACAAGAAAGTGGTTTTTATCGCAGGCTTTGGGCGACGCTGACGAAAGAGGGCGAATGGCACGGTGAGGTTTGGAACCGGCGTAAGAATGGGTCGCTTTATCCTCAGGCGTTATCAATTACCTGTTATCGGAACAGCCGTGGTGAGGCAGAAAATTATATTGGTACCTTCACCGACATTAGTCAGCGTAAGGCGTTCGAGGAAAAATTAGAACACCTGGCGCAAAGTGATTCTTTGACAGATCTGCCGAATCGTCGAACATTATCCGCCCGGCTGCAGCATGAGCTGGCTATAATTGGACGCAACCCTGGCCGACAACTGGGAATCATCTTCATGGACCTGGATCATTTTAAACCGATAAATGATACCTACGGTCATGGGGTAGGCGATCAGGTACTGATCACAACGGCCCGCCGTTTGAACGACACTGTCCGTAGTATTGATATGGTTAGCCGGGTAGGGGGAGATGAGTTCGTTATTCTGTTAGGCAATCAGCCTGGCGATATGCAACAAACAGCGATCAAACTGGCTGAACGAATTATTCAGGTTATCTCAGAGCCTATTATGATTGCCGGCGAAAGCTTTTCATTAACCGCCAGTCTTGGCGTTTCTGTGGCCCCTCTGGATAGCCGGGATGATATTCAGTTACTGGAATATGCTGATTTAGCGCTTTATCAGGCGAAGGAACAGGGTCGTAATAACTATAAGTTTTTTGAACTCTGGATGGCTGAGAAAGGTCAGGGGAAGACGGGTTATGTTCAACAGTGCTAGCCAACAGAGCTAAGGAATAGAACTAAGTACAACACCTGATTTGATAATATATCGTTAAGGATTTTGCCTAATGCCCGTTGTTTGGATGCCAAAAATTTCTACTGGGAATGATCAGATAGATCAGGATCATAAATACCTGATCGCTTTATTTAATTCGGTTGAACTGGCTATTAGTAAACCGGAAAATCTGAAGTTTTTACCTGTCTTCTTTCGTCAACTGGTGGATTACACCCGAGAGCACTTTGATCGGGAAGAAACCATCCAGCTAAAGATTCGTTATCCCCACTATGCTGAACATAAAATTGAGCATCAGCAGATCGTAGAACATCTGGAGAAACTCTATCTTGAGGTTCAGCAGGTGGTGGGCTCGAGTGCAGCGAAAACTGAGCCAGAAGAGATTAGCGCTAAGTTAAATAATGAAATTATTAGCCTGGCCCGTGAATGGATTTTAGATCATCTGATTAAGACCGATGGCAAAATGGCGGTGTTTTTACGAAAGCATCCGCAGGACCTGAGTTGAAAGAAGAGATGCTGCTATAATGGTTTTTCTCGACTAAAACGGGCTCCGTTGTGCTGAAAATTTCCAATGCTATATCTATACCAGATGATGAGATTGAACTGACTGCGATTCGCGCTCAGGGAAGCGGCGGGCAGAATGTCAATAAAGTCTCCTCTGCGATACATCTGCGTTTTGATATCCGTGCTTGTTCGTTACCGGTTGTTTACAAAGAAAGATTGTTACAGCTGAAAGACTCCCGTATCACCAAGGACGGGGTTATTATCATTAAAGCGCAGCAGTTTCGAACTCAGGAAAAGAACCGGGATGACGCACTGCAACGCCTTTTGTCACTGATTAAAACGGTTACCGTTGTACAGAAAACACGAAAAGCCACCAAGCCTAGCCGTTCCGCTAAACGCAAACGGATGGACAGTAAGACGAAGCGTGGCCAGGTAAAGGTAATGCGGGGACGGGTTACCGACTAATTTTTAAAAAGAAGGAAATGGATAGATGAAACTGATTAAACGACTGGGATTGGTGACAGTGATAGGGCTGGCCGTGGTGTCTTTACAGGGCTGCTCCCCGGAAGTCGGCAGCAAAGAGTGGTGTGCCGAGCTGAAGGAGAAACCAAAGGGAGACTGGTCGGCTAATGAAGCCAAAGAATTTGCAAAAAACTGTATTTTTTAACTCATTGATTTGTATATAAAACGCATGAGTGTGTGTTTTTTTATAGACTAAAACAGGAGCGTTTTTAGTTCCAAAGTACCATATGTGATCCACGGGCTACTTCATATTATTAGTAACAGTCACAAGACTGGAAAATCTAATAACAATAGAGGTAATGCATATGTGGACTAAACCAGCTTACACAGATCTGCGCATCGGTTTTGAAGTAACAATGTACTTCGCTAACCGCTAAGCAATCTATCAAGCTCCGCCCCAGGGTGGAGCTTTTTAGTTTTTGCCCCTTCAGAATTGCCGACAAGATAATAACAATGAAAATTCAGATTCTAGGTTCCGCAGCCGGTGGCGGGTTCCCTCAGTGGAACTGTAACTGCCGTAACTGTGCCGGCTATCGTGCCGGAACCCTCAACGCAAAGGCTCGTACTCAGTCATCCATCGCGATAAGCGCAAACGGTGAAGACTGGATTCTCTTTAATACTTCTCCCGATATTCGTCAGCAGCTGGCGGACTTTGCACCGATGCAGCCGAACCGTAAACTACGGGATACCGGTATTGCGGCAATTGTTTACATGGACAGCCAGATCGACCATACCACTGGCCTGTTGATGCTGCGGGAAGGTTGCCCCCATGAGGTCTGGTGTACGGATATGGTCTATCAGGATCTGACCACCGGTTTCCCGGTATTTAACATGCTGGAACACTGGAATGGCGGCATTAAACGTAACGCTATCCCGGTAGAAGAGGGAAACAACAGTTTTGTGATTCCCCAGGTCCCCGAATTTAAA
>JAIBCZ010000175.1 GCA_024679645.1 Amphritea sp. | reverse complement strand
GTTTGATCTGGGTGATGTAGCTAAATCTCCAAGCCCTCTATACGACTGGCGTCCACAGACCACCTACATTCGTCGCCCACCTTACTGGGAAGGCGCGTTGGCAGGGGAGCGTACCATGAAGGGTATGGTGCCTCTGGCAGTACTGGGTGACAACATCACTACGGATCACCTGTCGCCTTCTAATGCGATTCAGGCATCCAGTGCAGCCGGTGAATATTGTGCCAAGATGGGCTTGCCCGAAGAGGACTACAACTCTTACGCGACTCACCGTGGTGATCACCTGACTGCGCAGCGTGCAACTTTTGCTAATCCTAAGCTGCTCAACGAGATGTGTCGTGATGCCAGCGGCGAAGTGAAGCAGGGTTCTCTGGCGCGTATTGAGCCAGAAGGTACTGAGAGTCGCATGTGGGAGGCTATTGAGACCTACATGGATCGTAAACAGCCGCTGATTATCATTGCCGGTGCAGATTACGGTCAGGGTTCTTCCCGTGACTGGGCTGCAAAAGGCGTACGTCTTGCGGGTGTTGAAACGATCGTGGCTGAAGGCTTCGAGCGTATTCACCGTACCAACCTGGTAGGTATGGGCGTATTACCACTGGAGTTCAAAGCCGGTGATAACCGCAATACCTACGCAATTGACGGAACTGAAACCTACGATGTTGTTGGTGATATCAGTCCGCGTAGTGATCTGACGGTTGTAATGACCCGCCGTAACGGTGAAGTCGTTGAGTTCCCAGTGACCTGTCGTCTGGATACAGCTGAAGAGGTGCATGTGTACGGCGCAGGTGGTGTACTGCAGCGCTTTGCTCAGGACTTCCTGGAAGCTAACGCATAATCGATTTCCGCTGTACGCCGTCGGGAGTCCTTAGTGCCGGCCAGCAGGCTGGCGCTAAGAGCGGTGGCGTACAGCGGAATCTTTTTTCAACAAAGTAAGTTAATGAGAGTTCTTAATATATTCATCTAGCAAGATGATTTTATTAAGGTTTTTCTGAACCAAAAGAGTGGCTAAACGCTACTCAGAGATACAGGATTAAATATTATGGCTTTTGTACCTCAGATTAAAATTCCCGCGACCTACATGCGTGGCGGTACCAGTAAGGGTGTATTCTTCCGTCGTCAGGATTTTCCTGAAGCCGCTCAGCAGCCAGGTGAAGCACGCGATAAAATTCTGATGCGGGTGATCGGCAGTCCCGATCCATACGGTCAGCAGATCGATGGTATGGGCGGTGCGACGTCCAGTACCAGCAAGACCGTCACACTGGATAAGAGCGAACAGCCTGATCACGATGTTGATTACTTATTTGGTCAGGTAGCGATCGACAAAGCGTTTGTCGACTGGTCCGGTAACTGCGGTAACCTGACAGGCGCTGTAGGTGCCTTTGCGATCACTAATGGTCTGGTCGATGCGGAGCGTATTCCTGAAAATGGTATCTGCACCGTACGTATCTGGCAGAAGAATATTAAGAAAACCATTATCGCCCATGTGCCGATTACCAACGGTGAAGTTCAGGAAACCGGTGATTTCGAGTTGGATGGTGTTACTTTCCCGGCGGCTGAAGTTGTTATTGAGTTTATTGATCCGGCGGATGGTGAGGGTTCGATGTTCCCAACCGGAAACCTGGTTGATGATCTGGAGGTTCCGGGAGTAGGGACCTTTAAGGCAACCATGATTAATGCGGGTATCCCGACTATCTTCCTCAACGCTGCCGATATCGGCTACACCGGTACTGAGCTGCAGAAAGACATTAACTCTGATGCTGCAGCCCTGGAACGCTTTGAGACTATCCGTGCCTATGGCGCTGTAAAGATGGGTCTTATCAGCGATATCTCAGAGGCTGTTGCACGTCAGCATACCCCTAAGGTTGCTTTTGTTGCGCCAGCGACTTCTTATACCGCTTCAAGTGGTAAGCAGATCAGCGAATCCGATATCGATCTGTGTGTCCGCGCCCTGTCTATGGGTAAGCTGCATCACGCCATGATGGGCACCGCTTCAGTTGCGATCGCAACGGCCGCTGCGACCCCTGGCACACTGGTCAATCTGGCCGCCGGTGGTGGCGAACGTGAATCAGTAACCTTTGGTCATCCTTCAGGTACTTTGAAAGTAGGTGCTGCGGCAGAGCAAAAAGCCAATGGCGACTGGACAGCAACAAAAGCTGTTATGAGCCGGAGCGCCCGTGTCCTGATGGAAGGCTTCGTTCGCATCCCAGGGGATACTTTTTAATCGAATTGTTTGTGTGAAAATTTGTTCCTGAGTGCTTCAGGATACTACCGATGTCGAAGTGGCAGTCAGGCGTTCATCCCTCCCTATCAAGGGCTGGACGTTTCACTTCACACCTTAGGCCCCATATGAAAGTATGGGGCCTTTTTTTATGTCGTCAGGCTTAACGCCATTTAATTGAACAGCCCATGCTGGGTGTCTGAGACTCAGGTCCACGGTCTGTTGCTGCTATCTGACGCATCGCATGAAGGAGTTCTGGTATTCGCTCAGATGCATCACCCATACGCGCATCATCAAGCCTGCCTCGATACTGCAACTCACCTCGGTGATTAAAACCAAAAAAGTCAGGCGTACAGACGGCGCCGTACTGCTTTCCGACTGATTGGTCTTCATCAACCAGATAGGGAAAAGGAAAATCATACTGTTTTGCAAAGAGCTTCATATTTTCCGGTGAGTCCGCTGCAACCCGTCGGTAATCATTCGACATGATCGCCAGTACGTTTATACCTTCTGCCATGAGTGCGCGGGTGTCTTCTGACAGGCGCTGTGCGATACGTTGGACATAGGGGCAATGATTACAGATAAAGAGGATTAAAAGTCCCTTATCGCCCAGATGATCACGCATCGTAAAGTTTTCGCCGTAGGCGTTTTGTAACCTGAAATCAGGGGCCTTCCAGCCATAATTACAGATAGGTGTATCGAGCAGCATGATTAACGTACTCCTGATTGAACTAAGTTTTGATAGGCTAGCCAGGAATTCATCATCGATCAGCGCAATCTGGTGATTACGCTGCGATGATGAGTCTTATCAGACTATTACCGACATCTCATTGACTGTGAAACTCTCCACCGCGCCTTCTGTGGCTGCAAGATAGGCTTTAATATGCTCAGTTTCCATATGCGCAAGCCAGAGTTCGCGGGATGTCCAGTTTTCATAAAACAGGAACAGCGAAGGATCTTCATTATCCTGGTGCAGATCGTAGTTGATGCAAGCCGCTTCGTTTAGGGTGGGTTCAATCAGCTTTGTTAGTTCTGATCTGACCAGTGCGGTATGTTCGGATTCTGCTTTGATGCGTGCAATGATTGTTAGTTGTGTTGTCATGGTTTGTCTCGGTAGAGGGTGCAGAGCAAAAGTTTGAATGGCTAATTCTTAAGCGTAGCTTAGAACCCTTCAAGTACTATCTTGCCAATGGTCTGGCCGTTTTCTAATGTTGCATGGGCGCGTTTCAAGTTTTCGGCGTTGATTCGGCCAAAGTTTTCGCCCAGGGTGGTTTTGATCTTTCCGGCATCGATCAGATCTGCAACGCTGTTGAGCAGGTCGTGCTGTTTCTCGATATCATCGGTGTCAAACATCGAGCGGGTATACATAAATTCCCAGTGCAGAGAGATCGATTTAACTTTTAGCTTCATTATGTCGAGCGGCGTTTGAGGATCATCGATTAGTGCGATTTTCCCCTGGGGTTCCAGACTCTCAATAATCTCATCGAAGTGCTGGTCGGTAGCGTTGAGGGATATCACATGGGAGACACTGTCGATTCCGATACGTTTAAGTTCCTGGCTTAAAGGGAGGCGGTGATCAATGACATAGTCAGCACCCAGCTCAGTTACCCATTGCTGGCTTTCAGGCCGGGAGGCAGTGCCGATTACTACCGCATTGGTTAGCTGTGCTGCCAGTTGAACCAGAATCGATCCTACACCACCCGCAGCGCCAATCACCAATATCCGCTCTTGTCGGGTACCTGTCTGCTCATTAGTCTGTATTGCGGCGTTCTGTTGCAGTTGAAGGCGATCAAACAGTAGCTCCCAGGCGGTAATGGCTGTGAGTGGAAAGGCTGCTGCTTCAGCGTTAGCGACGGAGGAGGGCTTACGACCGACGATACGCTCATCAACCAGATGATATTCGGAATTAGCACCGGGTCGGGTCAGATCACCGGCATACCAAACCTTGTCGCCCTTTTTATAAAACTGGCTCTGATCACCGGCATCAACAACCTCACCCACGGCATCCCAGCCCAGTACTTTAAATTGATCATCTTCTGGTGCGACGTTAGCCCGAATTTTAGTATCAACCGGGTTAACGGATATGGCTTCTACCTTAACCAACAGGTCACGTCCTGTCGGTGTAGGCACCGCTAATTCAATATCGATGAGTGAATCCTGTTGGTCGATAGTGAGCGAGTTACGGTATCCGATTGCTTTCATGTTCTGTCTCCTGTGTTTTGATAGAGACATTGTGTCTAAACATATCTAAACTAAAAACAGGCTAATAAGCGAATTACTTTCAAACTTTTTTTGATAATAAACGGTTTTGATAATAAGAGCTTTGATAATGAGCGGTACTACCATTGAATATTTCTGATCTGTCTCTGTTTGTCCGCATCGCTGATAGTGGCAGTATTACCGCATCAGCTAAGCAGTTGGGAGCAACGCCGGCGACGGCCAGTGCAGCATTGAAACGCCTGGAAAAACAGCTGGATACGCAGTTATTTATCCGCTCAACCCGGCAACTGCGTATTACTGCAGAAGGTGAGCGTTTTCTCCTCTATTGTCGTCAGGCGCTTTCTGCAATTGATGAGGGCAAGGCGTCACTGGATAAGTTGCGGGGTAAGATTGCAGGAGAGTTGCGGTTCTCGGTGTCATCTGACCTAGGTCGAAATATTGTCCTGCCCTGGCTAGATGAGGTAATGGATGATCATCCAGGGTTGTCGTTGCAGCTTAGTGTAGGGGACAGTCTGTCAGATTTTTATCTGGATCGTGTGGATGTTGCGCTACGCTACGGAGAACCAGAAGATTCCTCTATGGTGGCTTTTCAGATTGCGACTGTACAACGGGTGGTCTTTGCCGCACCTGGTTATTTGTCCCGCTTTGGCACCCCTTATGAGCCTGAAGACCTGTTACAGCATAATTGTATGAGCTACCTTATCGGTAGTCGT
>JAIBCZ010000223.1 GCA_024679645.1 Amphritea sp. | reverse complement strand
ACGGGTTTCTCGTGGCGTATCCGTTTTAGTATCAAGCTCATGGGTCAAGTCCTCCATTATCGAAGACACTTGGCTATGATTCCAGTAAGGAGAATATAATTTAAATCCAACCGATAAAAACATACCGGCAACAACCAAAATTATTAGCAACGAAAAAAACGACATTCCCCGCTGCGATTTATACATCGACATAACGTACCCCTTCCCTTTTTAGTGGATAGTTCTGACATCACTGAATTCAGGCAGAGTAAAAAACTCCGGCCAATGCATCCAAACAGCAAATGCTTTACCTACCAGTAGATCATCCGGCACATAGCCCCAGAAACGACTGTCATTACTATTATCACGATTATCGCCCATAACAAAGTAGTGTCCTTCCGGTACTACCCATTCTGCGTCTATACGCGGTGGTGACACATCACGATATAGCTGGTGACTCATATCACCTAATTGCTCTTCTGTTAACAACAGCTGTGGTTTCTGTGGCGGTAGTTGAGCCAACAGCGTTTGCGTCTGAGGCTTACCGTTTATAAAGATTGTCTTATTCTGGTAACCCACCCGGTCACCAGGCAATCCTACAACCCGCTTAATATAATTAATACGTGGATCCTTAGGATACTTAAAAACAACGACGTCGCCTCGTTGTGGATCATTCATCGGTATAATTTTAGTGCCAATTACCGGCAGACGGAAACCGTAATGCCACTTATTGACCAGAATGAAATCGCCCACCTCTAAGGTTGGCTTCATGGACCCTGACGGGATCTGAAAGGGCTCAACAACAAATGAACGCAGAATAAGCACCACCAGGAGAACGGGAAACAGGGAGCGGCACAGATCGACCACACCATTTTCTTTACTCAACTGTTCTAATGCACTTTCCGGCAAAGCACCATTCACCTGCTGCTCTGCCGCAGCAATCCGGAGTTTACGTGGCCCGGCAAATACTACCCGATCATAAATCCAACCCAAAGCAGCTACAAAGGTCAATACAACAAGTACCAGAGCGAAATCAAAATCCATATCAATCAGTCCTAATTATCGATTTTCAGTACTGCAAGGAAGGCATCCTGCGGAATATCAACACTACCCACCTGTTTCATTCGCTTCTTACCCTCTTTCTGCTTCTGCAGCAGCTTTTTCTTACGGCTGACATCACCACCGTAACACTTAGCTGTTACATTTTTACGCAGGGCTTTAACGGAAGTACGGGCGATAATTTTACCGCCAATAGCCGCTTGGATCGCGACATCAAACATCTGTCTGGGAATAAGATCTTTCATCTTTTCGCACAGCTGACGACCACGTTGCTGAGCATTATCACGGTGAAGAATCACGGCCAGCGCGTCGACTTTGTCACCATTAATCAAAATATCCAGTCGTACTAGCTGAGCCGCTTCAAAACGAACAAAGTTGTATTCCAGAGAAGCGTAACCCCGGCTAACAGACTTAAGCCGGTCAAAAAAGTCCAAAACAACTTCAGCCATCGGCAATTCATAGGAGACCTGAACCTGGCTACCCACAAAATTCATATTCTTCTGCACGCCCCGTTTTTCAACACAGAGCCCGATAACCTGCCCCAGATATTCCTGCGGCACCAGAATATTCGCTTCCACTATTGGCTCACGCATCTCTTTAATTGAGGCGGGATCCGGCATTTTTGACGGGCTATCAATATGAACAATATCACCATTATTCAGCTCCAGCTCATACACAACGGTAGGCGCTGAAGTGATCAGATCAAGATCATATTCACGTTCAAGACGTTCCTGAATGATCTCCATGTGCAACATGCCAAGGAAGCCGCAACGGAAACCAAAGCCCAATGCATCAGATGATTCAGGCTCAAAAAATAGCGAAGCATCATTCAGAGTCAGTTTATTCAGAGCTTCCCGGAAGTCTTCATAATCATCAGAGCTGGTAGGAAACAGACCGGCGTAAACCTGCGGCTGAACCTTTTGGAAACCAGGCAGGCTTTCAACATCTGGTGTTTTAGCGTGAGTAATCGTGTCGCCTACCGGCGCACCATGAATATCTTTAATACCCGCAACCACATAACCCACTTCACCGGCTTGCAGCACATCAGTTTCTTTACGCTTAGGTGTGAAGATACCGACACCATCAACCGGGTGTATCTGACCGGTCGACTTCATTTTAATTTTATCTTTCTTACGCAGCGTTCCATGTTTTACACGGACCAGAGAAACGACACCAAGGTAGTTATCAAACCATGAGTCGATGATCAATGCTTGCAGGGGCGCATCAACATCACCTTCCGGCGCCGGAATATCCTGCACAAGCTGTTCTAAGACATCGTTGATACCCAGGCCGCTTTTCGCGCTACATTGAACTGCATGACCCGCCTCAATGCCGATAACCTCTTCAATCTCATTACGCACTCGCTCAGGCTCAGCCTGGGGCAAATCCATCTTATTGAGAACAGGTAATACTTCAAGACCCTGCTCTAATGCGGTATAGCAGTTGGCAACTGACTGGGCCTCAACGCCCTGAGCGGCATCAACAACCAGCAAAGCCCCTTCACAGGCAGCCAGCGAGCGGGAAACCTCATAACTAAAGTCAACATGCCCCGGCGTATCGATAAAATTCAGCTGATAGGTTTTACCATCTTCAGCAGTGTAATTAAGCGTTACACTCTGCGCTTTAATGGTGATCCCCCGCTCCCGCTCAAGATCCATTGAATCAAGAACCTGCTTCTCCATTTCACGCTCAGACAAGCCTCCACAAGTCTGGATGAAACGATCAGCCAGCGTGGATTTACCATGGTCTATATGGGCAATAATTGAAAAATTACGAATGTGGTCGAGCTTAGTCACTACGGAATCACCAGCTAATAAATTTAAGCTTGCTGCCCCAATCTGAGAGAGCAAATCTGAAGCGGGCAAGTGTACCGTATTTCATCAGTAACGACCATCAAAGAGCTCAGCATCTAAAAATAAACAGAGGGGCTAGCAGCCCCTCTTTTCGGTGATAATAGTAGAAATCTATTTATTGAAGCTTAAGCGGCACAAACATCGGACTTCCCCGACGAACAATTCTCATCGGTACCGCTTTCTTATCAGGAAGATCAGAAACCACGTCAGCAAAGCCATCAACTGAGTCGATTTCTTCACCATTGAGCATAGTAATCACATCACCCACCATCAAACCAGATTCAGCACCCGCACCCTCTTCAACCCTGCGCACCACAACACCACTGGTGACACTCAAACGCTCACGTAATTGATCATCTAACGCGCTGATCTGTATATTCAGTCGATTAGCTGAGGATGCTTTGTTTTTACGATCAGATGTTTTCAGCTCTTCTCCTGGAGCCGGCAGCAGGCCAATAGTTACCGTAATGAATTGCTTCTTACCACCCCGAACAACGCCAACCTTAGCATCCGTTTCAGGCGGAATTCGGCCAACCTGATGAGGGAGGTCGCCTGAGCGATTAATGGATTGGCCATTGAAACTATAGATAATATCGCCTTCACGAAGACCCGCCGCTTCAGCGGGACTACCAGGCAGCACCTTAGCAACCAAGGCTCCTTCAGGCTTGTCTAGTCCAAAAGATTCAGCCAGATCACGACTCACCTCTTGAATAATAACCCCCAGCCAGCCACGATTCACAGAACCTTTATCTTTAAGTTGATCAACCACCTCCATCGCTACACTCATCGGGATAGAGAATGACAACCCCATAAAACCACCCGAACGAGTGTATATCTGGGAATTAATACCGATAACTTCCCCATTCAAATTAAATAAGGGTCCTCCAGAGTTACCGGGATTGATTGCCACATCGGTCTGAATAAAGGGCACATAAGTTTCATTCGTAAGACTTCGATCTGTTGCGCTGATAATTCCTGCGGTAACCGAGTGATCAAAACCAAAGGGAGAGCCAATAGCCAGCACCCACTCCCCCACTTCAGCTTTATCGGAATCACCGATCTTAACGACAGGTAGTTCGGTAGCCTCAATCTTGAGCAGAGCAACATCTGAACGTTTGTCGGAGCCAATAACTTCAGCCTCAAGTTCACGACGATCACTCAAGCGAACAATCACTTTTTCAGCTTCTGCGATAACATGATGGTTAGTCAAGATATAGCCATCTTCAGATATAATAAAGCCAGAGCCTAATGATTGT
>JAIBCZ010000063.1 GCA_024679645.1 Amphritea sp. | reverse complement strand
CGGCAGTGATGATGATTTACCTGTGATTACGCTTGATCCGCAATTGGAACAGTTGCTATTGGGGTCGGTACAGCAGGGTGAAAGTGGTGATGGTTTGGTGATTGAGCCAACGATGGCTGAGCGGTTGCAAAACTCTCTTGCAGATGTAGCGCAGCAGCAAGAGATTGCTGGGAGAGCATCGATCTTACTGGTTGCTGCACCTATCAGGCCTTTGTTGGCAAAGTTTGTTCGCTATGGAGAAAATCAGATCAGTGTGCTCTCCTATCAGGAAATTCCTGAAAACAAACGGGTTACGATTATTGCTACAGTGGGTGGACAGGGTCAGGCCGGTGTTTGATCAGGTAAATAATAGAGACGGTTATGAAAGTTAAACGCTTTTTTGCTCCGGATATGAGACAAGCTATGCAGCGGGTTAGGGATGAAATCGGTCCTGATGCTGTCATTGTGTCTAATCATCGCGTTGCGGGTGGTGTCGAAGTTGTGGCTGCTCATGAGCATGAGTACGAGGCAGCGCAGCAGGAATTCAAACGTAAGCGGGCGGCGGAAAGCGCTAAAAAACAGCAAGGCAAGCTGAAAAGCAATCTAGGGGAAGAGTTACGCAAAGCACAGGCTCGAATTGCCACAGCTCAGGATGGCGGCTCTGAACCACGTCAGAAAAATCGCCAGATGGATGGTGATGACGAAGAGCTTAATGAAATCCTCGATACCCTTAAGAAACGACAGCGCGGAAGAGCTTATCAGGCGCCTCGTGTAGAAGAAAAGCCAGCTAAGGTGATGCGTCCAAAGTTAGACCCTACCCGGCAAGAGCGACAAATGTCGCCTCCTGTAGAGTCGGTTCATCAAGGGGTGGATGATGAGCGTGAGGTGATTCGGTCGTTGAAGCTAGAGATTGACTCACTTAAAAATATTTTAAACCAGCCGCAGGCTTCCTCCCAGAAAGTAGTTGAATCGCACGGTGCGTCTGCTGCTGAGCGTTCACGACCTTCAGCGAGTCCTGTTGCGCCGAAAAAACCGAAGCCTCGCCACGAAGTGGCAGACTCATCCGTTGTTAAGGTTGAGCGGCGGCTTGAGCGAATTGGTTTAGGGCCGCAGATTAGTCGTCAACTTTCAGCGACGGTTGGGGATGATGATGCGTTGGATGATGCATGGCGCTCTGCTCTGACTCGCTTTAGCGATAATATCCCGGTGATGGGAGAAGACTTTATCGAACGGGGAGGCATGATTGCGTTTGTTGGGCCGACAGGCGTGGGAAAGACGACGACGATTGGTAAGCTTGCGGCTCGCTATGTATTGAAGCATGGTAGTTCCAGCGTGGCGCTGGTAACAACAGATTCATTTCGAATAGCAGCGCATGAACAGTTACTGACTTTCGGTCGGATTTTGGATGTTCCTGTACGGGTTGTGGATGAGAATAACCCTCTGGAGGATGTTTTGACTTCTCTTCGGGGTAAGCGATTAGTGTTGATTGATACGGCAGGTATGAGTGCTCATGAACCGCATACACAGGCTCAGCTTAGTATGCTGGATGAAGTGACTGTCAGAATGAAAAAACTGTTAGTCCTGTCTTGCTCAAGTCAGCGACATGTTATTGAGAGCGCTTACGAAACGTATGCTCCATTGGGGCTGCATGGTTGTGTGCTGAGTAAGCTTGATGAATCGGGTAACCTTGGCGAAGCTCTGGATCTGGTGATGGAAAATGGATTGTCAGTGAGTTATGTAACTGATGGGCAGAGAGTGCCGGATGATCTTGATGTAGCGCATAAGAAGGATCTGGTGAGTCGGGCGGTGGTTACTGCGCAAAAAGCGAGTCGTAGTCATAGGGTTTTCAGCGAGCATCGGCAAGAGCGCCTGGCCCGGGATGAACAATGGGAGAACTGAGTTGCTAACAAGGCAGATTACAGCGAGAACGTTGGAGTGCATGGTCTTATTGGATAATTGGTATGAATAGTCCCAGGCCAGTAAAGGTTATCGCAGTCACCGGTGGTAAGGGTGGTGTGGGCAAAACCAATGTCTCTGTCAACATGAGTCTGGCGCTGGGAGAGATGGGTCACCGTGTCGTCTTAATGGATGCAGACCTGGGATTGGCTAACGTTGATGTTCTTTTGGGGGTTAAAACTAAGCGTGATATTTCCAATGTGCTCTCAGGTGAATGCAGTCTTAAGGACTTGTTGGTAGAGGTGGATACTAATGTCAGAATTGTACCTGCGGCTTCAGGTACACAGGAAATGACATCTTTGAGCGTACATGAACATTCTGAATTGATTCATGCCTTTAGTGAAATTGCTGATGACCTTGATGTTCTGGTTATTGATACTGCTGCAGGTATTTCCGACGCGGTTGTGAGCTTTGTTAAAGCGGCACAGGATGTAGTCGTCGTCGTCTGCGATGAGCCTACTTCTATAACCGATGCGTATGCGTTGATGAAGCTGCTTAACCGGGATTACAAGATGACCCGCTTCCGCGTGTTGGCGAATATGGTTCGCTCCGAGCAGGAGGGTCGTAATATGTACAGTAAGTTGCTGACAGTAACTGATAGGTTTCTTGATGTGACCCTTCAATACCTGGGGTCAATCCCTTATGATGAGTCAGTAAGAAAGGGTGTGAGGCAGCAACGTGCTGTTTTAAAAGCATTTCCCCGGAGCAAAGCGTCGCTGGCTTATAAGCAACTTGCGACAAAGGTTGACGCCTGGCCAGTGCCCTCAAATCCGCGTGGGCATCTTGAATTTTTTGTTGAGCGTTTGGTAAGTGGCGCCTGAATAACCGGAGTGCAGAGAATTCTCTATGTATAATCAGCTTCAGTTTCGCTCAAGTCAGGAAATAATTGAGCAGCACAGTACGTTGGTAAAACGAATTGCTCATCATCTTTTGGCGCGATTACCGAATACTGTCGTGCTGGAAGACTTGATTCAGGCAGGTATGGTTGGTCTGTTAGAAGCGGCTAAAAAATATGATGCCAGCAAAGGGGCCAGCTTTGAAACATATGCGGGCATTCGTATCCGTGGTTCTATTATTGACGAAGTGCGTCGGGGGGACTGGACCCCGCGTTCAGTGCATCGAAATGGTCGCCGGGTGGCTGAAGCGGTTCAGGTTATTGAAACGCGCACCGGGCGGGATGCCCAAGATGGGGAGGTTGCTGCTGAACTTAATATCAGTGTGACTGAATATCATGCATTATTAAAAGATTCAGCAGAGAGTCGGCTTTTTAGTTTTGATAAGCTTACCAGTCCTCAGGATGATGGACCTGGAGAGTATATTGCCGGTAGTGAGCCAGATCCTTCTGAGCAGTTTGAACAGGAAGATTTTGTTAAAGCGATAGCTGAGGAAATCAAAGGCTTACCGGAAAGAGAAAAGCTGGTGTTGTCCCTGTATTACGATCAGGAACTCAATCTGAAAGAGATTGGCAAAGTGCTCGGTGTTAGTGAATCAAGGGTGAGTCAGATACATAGTCAGGCTGCTCTGCGTTTACGTAGTCGTTTAAAAGAGTGGCGGTAACGTTCGGAGGTTTATACCCGCGTTCTGAAACCGCCGTATAGTATTTGTGTTAGGAGGGATTGTCTTGAAAAAAGACATGAAAATTCTGGTTGTAGATGATTTCTCAACGATGCGACGGATTATCAAAAATCTGTTACGTGATTTAGGTTTTACTAATATTGTTGAGGCCGATGACGGCGCAACAGCGTTACCCATTCTGAAGTCTGGTGGCATTGATTTTCTGGTGACTGATTGGAATATGCCGAAGATGAATGGTATCGACCTTCTGAAGCATGTGCGGGCAGATCCTGAGCTACGCCACATCCCCATTCTAATGGTGACAGCAGAAGCTAAGCGCGAACAGATTATTGCGGCTGCTCAGGCCGGTGTGAACGGTTATATTATAAAGCCGTTTACAGCGGGTGTGCTGAAGGAAAAAATTGCTAAGATTTTCGAACGTCTGCAGGGCTAGGAGGCGCGCATGTCTGATCTAGAGGCTATTCAGGACCAACGTCGTTTTGAGTTAGAGTTGAAAACGCGCGCCGAAGAGTTAGTGCAGCTGTTGAAGCAGGGAGATATACCCCAGGCGATGCAGTTAGTGCAACAGTTAAACGAACTTCGGCATCAGGCGCTTTATCATGAAGTAGGGAAGCTAACCCGGGCCGTTCATGATGCGATAGTGGGTTTTACTGATGATGTCAGTAGTACTGAGCTGTTACAGGATTCCAAACACCATATTGCTTCTATATCCGATGCCAGTGACCGGCTTTCTTATGTCATCGAGCTCACCGAAAGTAATGCGCATAAAACGATTGACCAGGTGGATGAATCGTTACAGCTGGTGAGACAGCTCGAAGAGGGTTTTCAGCTGCGCAAAGGTCTGCTCGAAGAGTTGGCTGCCGTAGAAAGTGAAAAACCTGAACTGGCGGATTTGCATCAGAAACTGTGTATTTATGCAGAAGATCATTCCGGGGCGCTTGCTGATCTTAAAGAGCGCTTGACGGCTATTATGCTGGCGCAAGAGTATCAGGATATTACCGGTCAGCTGATTAAGCGTGTTATTCAGCTGGTGACCGATATTGAAAATGAATTGGTAGGCTTGATGGAAGTTGCATCCAGGGTGAACAGTCTGGGTGTTTTGTCTTCAGAGTCCAAGAGCGATCTGCCTGATTCTCAAGATAAAGAGAAGCCTCAACGGTCCGCGATTGAAGCTGAAGGCCCGCAAATGGCCGGTCGAAATAAAACTGAGGTCGCATCCAATCAGGACGATGTGGATGATCTTCTTTCCAGTCTGGGCTTTTAACGGGTAAATCGTATGTCCTTAGATGTTGATCAGGAAATTCTTGAAGATTTTTTAGTTGAAGCTGGCGAGATCTTAGAGCTGCTATCGGAGCAGTTGGTTGATCTTGAACAGCACCCTGAAGATCGGGAATTACTAAATGCTATCTTCCGTGGTTTTCATACGGTTAAAGGTGGCGCTGGGTTCCTGCAGCTTGATCCTATGGTTGATTGTTGTCATAGCGCCGAAAATCTTTTTGACCAGTTGCGCAATGATGCATTAAAAGTATCGGCAGGTCTGATGGATTTGGTGCTCCAGGCGCTGGATAGCATCAATGCCATGTTTGAGGCGGTTCAACAGGGGAGTTATCCCGATGTGGCAGATCCTCAGCTGTTGGCAGGTCTGAATGCAATGGCGGCAGGTAAGGCAGCGGCAGCGAGTCCTGCCCTTTCTGTTGCGCCAGTAAATTCATCACCGCAGACAGATGCGGCGGTCAGCGCTGAGTTTGATCAGCTAGTGGCGGACCTGGGTAGCGAAGAGCCCTCTCTACCTGTCGGCGGGACGCTATCAAACGACCTGATTACAGAAGATGAATTCGATGATCTGCTGGATAAATTGCATGGGCCTGCAGGTGCGCCAGGGTTGATGGCTGAGTCTGCGATAGCCCCGGATCCAGGTTTGATTACTGAGGATGAGTTCGAAAGCTTATTGAATGAACTCCATGGTCCTAGTGGTGCGCCCGGCCTTGGTTCTGTTGATGTTGGCTCTGGGAGAGTGGATGCGAATGCTGAATTTGATCAGCTTTTGGGCGATGGTTTGTCGTCGGCATCTGCGCCTGTCGCTCAGGTTTCTGCCAGCCCCTCAGCTGATCTGATTACGGATGATGAGTTTGAACATCTGCTGGATGATCTCCAGGCTAGTGGTCAGGGTGCTTTTTCCCCGGCTGCTTCGGTAACGCCTGTGGAACCTGCTAAACCAAAGCCTAAAGCGGCGAAGCCCGCTGCTGCATCTAAGTCTCAACCTGCAAAGCAGGTAGCTGAAAGTAATGTCAGGGTTGATACTCGCTTGCTGGACCAGATTATGAATATGGTCGGTGAGTTAGTGTTGGTGAGAAACCGATTGGTCCGGCTCGGCTCTGAAAAGGATGATGGAGACCTGAGTAAGGCGCTTGGATCACTGGATATGGTCACTGCTGATCTGCAGATGTCTGTTATGAAAACCCGAATGCAACCGGTTAAAAAAGTTTTTGGACGTTTTCCTCGTTTGGTACGTGATCTGTCACGTCAGCTTAATAAAGAGGTTAATCTGGAGCTGCGGGGAGAAGAGACTGATCTGGATAAAAACCTGGTAGAAGCGTTAGCGGATCCTCTTATTCACTTAGTCCGTAACGCTATAGATCACGGTATTGAAGAGCCTGAAGTACGGATTAATAACGGCAAATCTGGTCAGGGCCATGTGTTACTTTCTGCGGAGCAGGAAGGTGATCATATTCTGCTTGTGATTCAAGACGATGGCGCGGGTATGGATCCGGAGAAACTGCGCAATTTAGCAATAAAACGGGGTATGCTGGATGCCGAAGCTGCAGCTCGTTTGAGTGACCATGAGTGTTATAACCTGATATTCGCTGCGGGGTTTTCGACAAAAGAGCAGATTTCCGATGTGTCAGGTCGAGGCGTAGGGATGGATGTGGTGAAAACCAAAATCACCCAGCTCAATGGCAAACTCGATGTAGATTCAAATCTTGGTCTGGGGTCGCGAATAGAGATTCAGGTGCCGCTGACCCTGGCGATTATGCCAACCTTAATGGTGTTGTTGAAAGATCAGGCGTTCGCTTTGCCGCTGGTGAATGTTAATGAAATCTTTAATCTGGATCTTACCCAGATAAATATGGTTGAAGGTCAGCAGGTCATTATCGTCCGCGATAAGGCGATGCCTTTGTTTCATCTGAAACGATGGTTATTAAAGGGGCATGAGAAAGAGCCTCTACCAGAGAATGGACATGTGGTAATCACCAATATAGGTAACATGCAGGTTGCCTTTATCGTTGATCAATTAGTCGGCCAGGAAGAGGTTGTCATTAAACCGCTTGGTTCTGTATTGCATGGGACTCCAGGGCTTTCAGGTGCGACTATTACCGGTGACGGAAAAATCGCACTTATCGTAGATATTCCTAGTTTGTTAAAGGCCTATGCGAACTGATTCTTGTCACTCTGGATTCAAGTGTCGGGGAGCTGTATGACAGTTCGAGTTTTAGTTGTCGATGACTCAGTTTTTTTCCGTAACCGGATAAGCCAGATGCTGGCTGCACATTCCGGTATTCAGGTTGTTGATACAGCTAAGAATGGAAAAGAGGCTGTGGCTAAAGTAAAACGACTGAAGCCTGACGTCGTTACTATGGATGTGGAAATGCCGGAAATGGATGGCATAACTGCGTTGAAGCTAATTATGGCTGAGAATCCTTGTCAGGTGGTGATGCTGTCTTCGCTGACGCGACGTAGTGCCGCGGTGACGCTCGAAGCTTTAGCGCTGGGCGCAGTCGATTATATGGAAAAGGATGCCAGGGCATGGGTGGCAGATTCTACTACGACCGGTGTGACGTTAGTTGACAAGATTATTGCGCTGGGCGGGCGAAAACAAACGGCCTCTCGTGCAGTGCCGACAATTAAGTCTGAGGCTAAGCATGTCTCTGGGTGTAACGCTGAAAAGATAGTGGAGGCTGAAAGTGCGCCTTCAGTCGATAGGCTTCCAAAAGTCCTAGACTGTAAGATTGTTGCTATTGGCGCTTCTACAGGAGGGCCCGCAGCATTGCAGGCTATCCTCACGGGGTTGCCGGGCGATTTTCCAGTGCCGGTTCTGCTCACTCAACATATGCCTAAAGCGTTTACCTCTGTCTTTGCCCGCAGACTTAATGATCTGTGTGCTATAGAGGTTAAAGAAGCTGAGGATGGGGATCAATTGTTGCCGGGGTGTGCGTATCTGGCTCCAGGTGGGCAGCAAATGATAATTGATCCACTAAACGCCGGAAAATTAATTATTCGTGAAAGTGATGAGCGGATGACCTATAAACCCAGTGTTGATCTAACGTTTGCATCGGTTGCTAAAGGGTATGGTTCACGGGTATTAGCAATTGTTCTGACCGGGATGGGGGCAGATGGCTGTGATGGTGCAAGAGTGTTGAAAAAAGCGGGTGCCAGAGTGTGGGCTCAGGACAAAGGAAGCAGTACTATCTTTGGGATGCCCAAAGCGGTTATTACTGCAGAGCTGGCAGATGCTGTGCTAAATCTTGATAATATCAGACAGACTTTAACTCGCTGGGGACAACGATGAATCTGATCAGCCTGAGTGGCCTGGTTCTGGCAGTAATTGCGATAGTGGGAGGAAACCATCTGGCGGGAGGTGCCGCTGAGGACCTGCTGGATATCCCTGCTTTACTTATTGTGTTAGGTGGGACGTTCGCTGCGGTCTTTATTCAGTCATCACAGTCGGAGTTATCCCGGGCTATAAAGTTATCCAGTATGGTTTTCGGCCCTGCTGATCAGAATTACAGGGACGGAATAAATAATATTGTCAGCTGGTGCGTCATTGCCCGAAGAAAGGGGTTGTTAGCGCTAGAGGATGAGATAGATGATCAGCAGGACAGCTTTGTTCGCAACGGTTTGCAGATGCTGGTTGATGGTCGAGCCACCGATGTTATTCGTTCTACCCTTGAAACCGAGTTGGTGAGTCGTGAGTATCGTGATATCCAGGCAGCTAAAGTACTTGAAAGTATGGGTGGTTATGCGCCAACAATGGGGATAATAGGTGCGGTTTTAGGCTTGGTGCATGTGATGTCTAATCTGGCTGATCCAGCCAGCCTTGGAGCCGGTATTGCGACTGCATTTGTTGCGACTATTTATGGCGTTGCTATAGCCAATCTCCTGTTTCTACCCTTGGCAACTAAAATTCGCTCAATGGTGTTACAGCGATTCTATTATCAGGAGATGATGCTGGAAGGGCTGCTTTCTATTGCTGAGGGGCAAAATCCTCGAATCATTCAGTTACGACTTCAGGGCTACCTGGAACAGGGGCATTAAAAGGTGCCCAGGCGGAGAATTGAGGAACAAAATCTACATGCTCAGCGATGGGTAATCTCGTATGCAGATTTTATTACCCTGATGTTTGCTTTTTTTGTCGTGATGTATGCTATATCGTCGGTTAACGAAGAAAAATATAAGCAGGTGGCTGACTCTTTGTCAGGTGTTTTTGCTGGTCCTGAAGGCGCTGCTGAAAGAGCGATAGAGGGAGAATCTGAGACTGATCCAGCGGGGATTGGTGTGTTCAGGGGCGGAGAAGAAAGTAGCCAGGTGCCGACAGTTAAGATTATCCAACCCAAACCAGAAAATAGTGCGGTGTTGAAGGCGATCGGCGAGCAGATGGAAGTGCAGTTCAAAAAGCTGATTAGTAGCGGACACGTTGCGGTACAAAGCAATAACTTATGGGTGGCGTTGGAATTAGGGGCCAACCTGGTATACCCGGAAGGCGGAGCGTTGCCTGCCATTACCAGTGATCCGGTATTTGAGCGGGTGGCTAAAATTGTTAATCAATACGATAATCCTATCCATGTTGAAGGTTACACGGATAATCAGCTTATCTCTTCAGATGAGTTTCCGTCTAACTGGGAATTATCAGCTGCGAGAGCGGCTGGAGTGGTTCGAATTCTTGAACTCAATAAGGTCAAGCCTCAGCGCATGGCTGCGGTCGGTTTTGGTGAGTATCAGCCTTTAGCCGACAATGGCACTGAAGACGGTCGCAAGGTCAATCGTCGAATTGTTATTGTGATTACCCGTGATCGGAAAACTCAGCGAGTTGTCTCTGCCTTTGGTAGTGAGCAGGTTAGTGAAGATGCGGTTAGTGGTATCCTTACCGAAAGTGCGTTACCAGAATCGGCAATAGAGAAAGTTGTGGATGAGCAGGGTCGAATTAGTTTTCGTCGTAAAGAACAAACACAACCCATAGACATTGAAACATTAACGTCCCCGGAGAGTTTTGCTCCGCCGACACAGGAGTCACCGCAGTAATGCAGGTATGGGCGGTAGCCAATCAGAAAGGCGGTGTGGGAAAAACCACCACTGCAGTTGCATTAGCAGGGTTACTGGCTGATGCAGGACAGCGGGTATTGCTTGTTGATCTTGATCCACATGGTTCGATGACAAGTTACTTTAAATACGACCCGGATGAAATGGAAAATAGTGTCTACGACCTATTTCAACCGGGCTGCGATGTGGATATGAGGCTTCTTGAGCCTCTGCTCATGCCGACCTCAAATGCTGGTATAGATCTTATCCCAGCAACAACGGCTCTGGCGACACTGGAACGCAAAGCCATTGGTCAGGAGGGTATGGGTTTACAGGTTGCGAAGGCGTTGCGGTTGGTAAAAGATCGTTATGATTATGTCGTTATCGATAGCCCACCCGTGCTAGGTGTTTTGATGATTAATGCTTTAGCGGCTTGCGGGCATTTATTAGTACCCGTTCAGACTGAGTTTCTGGCCTTAAAAGGCCTTGAACGGATGCTGCGCACTATTAAAATGATTAACCGTGCGAGAAAACGTCAGTTGACCTATACGCTCATACCTACATTCTATGATCGCAGTATCGGCGCGTCGGTGAGCTGTTTGAGAGAATTACATCAGCGTTTTGCTGAGAATATTGCCGCCGCTGTTGTGCCTGTGGACAGT